>NZ_JAWLDS010000014.1:0-57857 GCF_041686535.1 Aquicoccus sp.
CTGGCTGGGGTGGTAGGATTCGAACCTACGGTACACGGTACCAAAAACCGCTGCCTTACCACTTGGCTACACCCCAATGTGGCGTGGTAATTACGCAAGGATCAGCGTGCTTGCAAGAGCCGTGGTCAATATTTTTCATTCTCCACCAGCCCGGCCTTTTGCTGCCGTGTCTGCTGGTGCGGGATAGCACTCAATCTTCGGTCTCGTCGGAGGTGACCCCCCACAAGGCGCTCTTGCGGGCCCAGCCCTTGTGGCCGCCTGCGGTAACGTGGCACCAGTCGTTCTTGCATTCCCCAAGCCTTGCGATCACGCCCATTTCGAAATGCGCGCCCACGGGGGCCTCGGGGTCGGGTGTCAGGAAAACTTCAAGCATGTCTTCCTCAACGATCACGGTGCGGATGCCGGACAGGAGTGAGTAGTGCACCCATCCGCCCGCGCCGTCCCGGTCGCGGACCCGCCGCCAGTGGCCATGTTCGGCGGTGATTTCCACCGGCATGCCCCTGCGCTGGAACACCCAGTCGATGCGATGGGTGAGCGAGGGGCCGCGCCGGACATTGGTTTCTTCGGTCTTGGTCGACACGAAGCGGGGAATGGGAAGATTGGTGACGCCGCCGCGCGTCTCACTCGCCATGAGGCCAGCCGAGGATAGAAAGAGCACCAAAAGAGAGAGAATGGCCCTGCGCATCGGACTGCCTGATATTCCTCGTGAAATCGCCAAGAGGTTCTTGTGCCTCGGCTGACTATCCGTCACTTTGCCAGTAACGCGCGCCCAAGGAAAGCGAAGGGAGGACCTATATGCCAACTGGACGTCTGAGTGTTGTCGTAACGCGACGTTTGCCCGAAGCGGTCGAGACGCGGATGAAGGAACTCTTCGATGTGCGGCTGCGCGACGATGACACTCCGATGACGCGGGCGGAGTTGACGGAAGCGGTGGAGAGCGCCGATATTCTGGTGCCGACGATCACCGACGAGATCGATGCGAACCTGCTGGCGCGCGCAGGCAACCAACTGAAACTTATCGCGAATTATGGCTCCGGGGTGGATCATATCGACGTGGCTTCGGCCCGGCAGCGTGGTATCCTGGTGTCCAACACGCCCGGCGTTTCGGCGGATGATACGGCGGATATGACGATGGCGTTGATGTTGGCGGTGAAGCGGCGGATTCCGGAGGGGCTGGCGCGGATGAAGGAGGGCGCCTGGGCGGGTTGGGCGCCGACCGCGCTTTTGGGGCAGCGGGTGCATGGCAAGCGGCTGGGCATCCTCGGGATGGGGCGGATCGGGCAGGCGGTCGCGCAGCGGGCGCGGGCCTTTGGCATGCAGATCCATTACCACAATCGCCGCCGGCTGCGCGAGGAGATCGAGGCGCAGTACGAGGCCACCTACTGGGAGAGCCTCGACCAGATGGCTGCGCGGATGGACGTGATCAGCATCAACTGCCCGCATACCCCCTCGACCTTTCACCTTATGAATGCCAGGCGGTTGAAATTGCTCAAGAAAGACGCGGTCCTCGTCAACACGTCGCGGGGCGAGGTGATCGACGAGAACGCCCTTGTCCGACGGCTGGAAGCGGACGAGATCGGCGGTGCGGGGCTGGACGTTTTCGAGCATGGAAACGCGGTCAATCCGAAGCTGCGCGAACTGCCCAACGTGGTGTTGAGCCCGCACATGGCGAGCGCCACGCAGGAGGGGCGGCTGGAGATGGGCGAGAAGGTCATCATCAATATCAAGACCTTCGACGACGGTCACCGCCCGCCCGACCTGGTGGTGCCGTCGATGCTGTGAGGCCAGAGGTTAACGCCGCAACGGGCGCGAAATCCGGGGGGTGACTCCCGGCTGCTGCCCGGCTGCCGGGCGTATGACAGGCGCCACGGTACGGAGACCGGTCGGAACCGGTTAACGCAGCGTGCGCCGGCGACCGGGCGCCGCGACCGGGACAGTGGGCGGGGATTGGTGGATTGCCAAAGTGGCGTTTTTTTGCGCAGTCTGGCGGTGGGGGTGACAAGCGCACGAGGAAGGGCACGATGAAGGCGAGCGAGCAGGGCCGGGGCAGCGCCCTTTGGGCGGGTGTCCTTGCGATGACGGTCTGGGCCGGGGCGGCGGCTCTGCCGGCGTGGGCGCAGGATGCGGCCGATGCGTTGGCCCCCGAGGCCGCGACCGAGACGGGGCGGGCCGCGATCAGCGAGTTGAGCGCCGGGGCGCAGGCTGCCAAGGACGCGGGAACGCCGGTCACCGGCCGCGACTGGATGGTATCGGTGGCCAACCCCTATGCCGCGGAGGCGGGCGCGCAGGTTCTGGCCGAAGGGGGGACCGCGGCGGATGCGATGGTCGCGGTGCAGGCTGTGCTTGGGCTGGTCGAGCCGCAAAGCTCGGGCTTGGGGGGTGGTGCGTTCCTCGTCTGGCACGATGGCGAGAGCGGTGAGACCACCACGCTCGACGGGCGCGAAAAGGCGCCGCTGGCTGCCGGGCCGACACTGTTTCTCGATCAGGACGGTGAGCCGCTGGACTTCTTTGAGGCGGTTGTGGGGGGACGTTCGGTGGGTGTGCCGGGCACGCCCGCACTGATGCAGGGCGCCCATGCGCGCTGGGGGCGGCTGGATTGGGCAGGGCTCTTTTCCGATGCGATCCGCCTCGCCGAGGAGGGGTTCATCGTGTCGCCGCGGCTTTCCGCGCTGGTGGCTGCGGATGCAACGCGGTTGGCGCGCGATCCGATGGCGCAGTCCTATTTCCTTCCCGGTGGGTTGCCGCTGGTCGAAGGGCAATTGCTGCGCAATCCCGAATATGCCGCCACGCTGAGGGCCATCGCGGGGCAGGGGGCGCGACAGGTCTATGCCGGCAAGATCGCCAAGGCGATCGTTGAAAAGGTGCAGGGCGCCGAAGGCAATCCGGGCCGGTTGACCGAGATCGACATGAGCCTCTACAGGGTGATCGAACGCTCGCCCGTTTGTGTGCCTTATCGCGGGCATGATGTCTGTGGCATGGGTCCGCCCAGTTCCGGCGGGTTGACCGTTGGGCAAACCCTTGGGATTCTGGCGGATTTCGACCTCGCGGCGATGGGGCCGGAGAGCGCCGAGGCATGGGGGCTTATCGGCGATGCCAGCCGTCTCGCCTTTGCCGACCGGGGCCGCTACATGGCCGACAGCGATTTCGTGCCGGTGCCGGTCAAGGGGCTGGTGGAGGCCGATTACATGGCGCGCCGGGCCGCGCTTTTGCGCGGTGACACGGCATTGCGCGAGGTCGAACCCGGTGAGCCGGAGTTCGACCATGCGCTCGACTGGGCCGATGATGCCGGGGTCGAGCGGCCCTCGACCTCGCATATCTCGATCGTCGATTCCCATGGCAATGCGTTGTCGATGACGACGAGCATCGAGAACGCGTTCGGATCGCGGCTCATGGTGGCGGGGTTCCTGCTCAACAACCAATTGACCGATTTCTCGTTTCGCAGCCATCGCGACGGGGTGCCGGTGGCCAACCGGGTGGAGCCGGGCAAGCGGCCGCGGTCCTCCATGGCGCCGACCATCGTGCTCAAGGATGGTGCGCCGGTGCTGGTTGTGGGCAGCCCCGGGGGCAGCCGGATCATCGGCTACGTGGCCAAGACGATCATTGCGCATATCGACTGGGGCATGGATGTGCAGCAGGCCGTGGCCCTGCCGCATCTGGTCAACCGCTTCGGCACATATGATGTCGAGCGCGGAAGCGCGGCAGAGGCGCTTGAGGCGCCGTTGCGCGAGATGGGGTTCGATGTCGAAACGCCGCCGCTCAATTCCGGGCTGCACGCGATCGCGCGGGGCGCCGACGGGCTGAGCGGCGGGGCCGATCCGCGCCGCGAGGGGATCGCGATCGGGGAGTGAGGCGCTGCGCCGCTTCGAAGGGCTCTTGACCCGCCGGGAACTGGGTCAGGTCGTTTTTATGTGATCAGCGGTCGGATGAATGATGCGCGGGCGCCGTGGTTTCGGCCATACGGGGGATGAATGCATTCCCGGGGAGTCGAAGATCATGAAAACCCAAGTCAAAGCCCTTGTCGTCGGCGGCGGAGCCATCGGCACGTCGATCGCCTATCACCTCGCCCGGGGCGGTTGGTCCGACGTGATGCTGATCGAGCGGGACGAGTTGACCAGTGGCTCGACCTGGCACGCGGCGGGGTTGTTGCCACTGTTCAACATGTCCTATGCGACAACCCATATCCACCAGTATTCGGTCGAGTTCTACAAGACGCTGGAAGAGGAAACCGGCCTCAACCCCGGATTCTTCACCGTCGGCAACCTGCGCATGGCCCAGACGCAGGAGCGGATGGATGAATACATGCTCTATGCCGCCACCGCCGAGACCTGTGGCGTGACCTATGAGTGGATGACGCCGGACGAGATCAGGGATCGCTGGCCACTGGTGCGCACCGAGGATCTGAAGGGTGCGATCTATCACCCCACCGATGGCTATATCAACCCGGCCGACCTGACCATGGCGATGGCCAAGGGCGCGCGGCAGCGCGGGGTGAGCATCGAGCGCAAGTGGCAGGCCGATGCGTTCGAGTGGAAGGGCGATCACTGGGACGTGACGCTCACGAAAATGGTCGAGCGGGGCGGCAACCTCGTGCCCGGAGAGGAGCAGGTGGTGGTGAGTGCCGAGCACGTGGTGACCGCGAGCGGCAACCACGCCCAGCGCACCGCCCGGATGCTGGGGATCAAGATGCCCGCGATCCCGGTCGAGCATCAGTTCATCGTGACCGAGCCGGATGCCGAACTGGTCAAATGGCGCGAGGCGGGCAACCCGCAGCACCCGGTGCTGCGCGACGCGGATGCGAAATGGTATGTGCGCGAGGAGCGCGGTGGCTGGATTCTCGGCCCCTATGAGCGGGGCGCCCCCGCGCGGTTCGAATATGGCGTGCCCGACAGTTTCCGCGCCGATCTCTTCCCGCTCGATCTCGAGCGGATCGAAGAGGAATACATGAGCATGATCCACCGGATTCCCAGCACGGAAGAGGTGGGACTCAAGGACGACTATAACGGGCCGATCTGCTACACGCCCGACGGCAACCCGCTTGTCGGGCCTGCGCCGGGGCTGCGCAACGTGTGGCTGGCCGAGGGGTTTTCCTTTGGCATCACCGCGGCGGGTGGCACCGGGCATTACCTTGCGCAGCTCATGGTCGGTGGCGAGGCCGAGATCGACATGGCGAGCCTCGATCCCAAGCGGTTCTCGTCGAACTGGATGACCACCGAGTTCGCCGCGCGCAAGAACGAGGAAGCCTATGACCACGTCTATATCCTCCACCACCCGGATGAAGAACGCCCGGCAGCGCGCCCGCTGCGTACAGCACCCGCCTATGACCGTCAAAAGGCACTGGGTGCGCAATTCGGCTGGGTGAACGGCTGGGAGCGGCCCAACTATTACGGCCCGCTCGATGCGCCCGAAAGCTTTGATCACGACGCGCGCAGCTTTCGCCGGGGCGGATGGTGGCAATACGCGGTGGACGAGGCCCGCGCGATCCGCGAGGGGGTGGGGATGATCGACGCCACCGCCTTTACCAAGCACGTGGTCAAGGGACCGGGGGCGACCGCGTTCCTCGACTGGTTCACCTGCAACAAGCTGCCCAAGGTCGGACGCATCAACCTGACCTATGCGCTCACCGATCATGGCACGACGCGCACGGAATATACCATCGTGCGGATGAAGGAGCATGAGTATTACTGCGTGTCCTCGGGCGGCTGGACCGAGTATGACGGCGATTTCCTGCGCAAGTCGGCGGCCGACAAGGCCGATGAATTCGGCTATATCGAGATCCAGGACGTGACCACGCAATGGGGCGTCTTTGCCATCGCCGGGCCGAAAACGCGGGACGTTCTGAAAGAGGTGATCCGCGACGCCGATCCCGACACGGTGCTGTCGAACAAGCGGTTCCCGTGGCTTTCGGCCCGCCCGATCGAATTGGGCATGTGCCCGGTCAACGCGATCCGCGTAGCCTATACCGGCGAGTTGGGCTGGGAGCTGCATCACCCCATCGAGATGCAGAATTACCTGTGGGATCTTCTGCTGGCCGCGGGTGAGAAGCATGGGCTGAAGCTCGTCGGCGCGCGGGCGCAGAACTGGCTGCGCCAGGAGAAGAGCTATCGCGCCTTCGGCAACGAGCTGGGCCGTGATGCGACGCCGCTCGAGGCCGACCTGCCGCGCTTTGTCGACTTGTCCAAGGAGTTCCATGGCAAGGCGGCGATGGAGGCGACGGGGATACGCTCGAAATGCGTGACGCTCCTGATCGACGGGCCGGACGACGCCGACCCCTGGGGGCGCGAGGCGCTTTATGACGGGGAGACCCGGGTGGGGCGTCTTACATCGGGGGGCTATTCGGTGGCCTTCGGCAAGAGCATCGGCATGGGCTATGTGAAGCCGGAGCAGGCGAAGGTGGGACAGAAGCTCATGGTCAGGATGCAGGACAAGCTCTGGCCCGCCGAGGTGGTCGAGGACAGCCCCTATGACCCGACCAACGCCAATATCCGCGTGGATGGGTGAGGGCCGAGCCCTGAAGATGTTGCAAGGGCCGGGGGGAAGCTCTCGGCCCTTGGTGGTTGGGGCGGCACGCCTAGGTAGAAAAATGAGCCCATTGCGGGCCATTTGACATGCGGGCAGCGCCCGACCGCCGCCCGAGCGGGCGCTGCCCGGGCGGCTTCGCCGCTGTTCCGGGCAAGGGTTTCTTCGCTTGTTCTGCGACCGCCCGTCTCACACCTGCCGCGATGCGAGCCATGCCTGCCACTGCGCCGCCGAGCCGTTGAACGCGTTGAGATCGGTGGCGCCCTCTATGCCCGGCACGATGCCGGTGGCGGTGTATTGCCAGAAGCGCCAGGGCTGGCCGGGGTAGACCCGGTTCACGTTCTCGGCGGTGGCGCGGAGCCAGAATTCCTCGCCCAGGCGGCCCAGGTCGGTCTGCAGGTAGAATTCGGGCGTGGTATAGACGATCGGGCGCTGGCCGTAGTGACGTTCCAGTGCCGCGAGGAAGATCCGCGCCTGCCTGCGCACCTCGGCCCCGGGCGGGCGCTTGGTGCAGGTGGGCGAGAACGGGTTCCATTCCATGTCGAGCACCGGGGGCAGCATCCCGCGCGTGCGCGGCACGTTGCGGATGAACCAGCGCGCCTGCACCTCGGGCGGGGTGCAGAAATAATAGAAGTGATAGGCCCCGCGCGGGACCCTGGCGCGCCCCGCGCCGCGCCAGTGGTCGGCGAACAACGGGTCGCGCAGGTCGCCGCCCTCGGTCGCCTTGATGAAGGCGAAACTGACGCCCGCCGCGCGCGCCGCGGGCCAATCGACCGCGCTCTGGAACCGGGCCATGTCGATGCCGTGAACCGCGAAACCGTCGGGGGCGGGGGCAGCGAAACTCACGGGTTTGCTGTCGCCGAAACGTGGCGGGTTGAGGACGGGCGCGCGCATCGTGCCGGAGGTTGCCGGCACCGGCTGGCCCGTGCCGCAGCCTGCAAGCGCGAGCATCGGCAGGCCGAACGCGACGCCGCGGCGGGTGAGTCTGCTCATGCTGGCCTCCGGGGATGACATGTTGTGCGGGGTCCACCCGATGGGAGCCTATCGGGCGCGGCTTGGCAAGCCTCTTGTGTGCCCGTGCCTCGAATGGGCGGAAACCCGGCCCCGGCGATCTGCCAGGTGTCAGGCCGCGGACAGTTCGTCATAGATCGCCAGTGCCTCGGCCGAGACCATCAGCCCCGGTCCCCCGGCCATCTGGATGCACATGGCCAGAACGTCGGCCACCTCGTCACGGGTGGCGCCGGCCTTGATCAGCGCCTCGACGTGAAAGGCGATGCAGGGCATGCAATGGGTGGCCACGGCGATGCCCAGTGCCACGTATTCCTTTTCCTTGAAACTCAGCGCCCCGTTTTCCTTGACCGCCTTCGACAGCCCGGCAAAGCCCTTGGTCGCCTCGGGAATGGTCTTGTTGAGTTCGCGCAGGTTGTTGCGGGTTTCGGCGATCGTGTCTGTCCAGGACATATTCTTCTCCTTGCATGTTGGTAAGAGGCAAAGAGCATGGCGCAGGGCGTGCGGCCTTGATCCGTGTCAAGTGGCGTGGTTTCCGTCACGGAAGGCGGCGGGGCCGCTCAGCCCGGCTTGCGCGCGGCCAGCAGCAGGTTGTTGGCGGGCATCTCGACCACGTGCGCCATGTCGAGCCACGCGCCCTGGAGCCAGTCGATCACGTCCCAGTCATCCTTGTATCCGATTTCCGGATCCTGGGCGGTGAGCGAGGCGTGAAACCGCGCGTCGCCTTCGGAGGTGGCCGCGCCGTCGCGCAGGAAGGGGCCATAGATCGCGAGCATTCCGCCGGGCGCCAGCGCCTGTGCGGCCTCGGTGATCAGGGCCCGCGCCTCGGGTTCGGAAACGAGGTGCAAGAGGTTCACCACAACGACCAGGTCCTGACCGGCCTGCGCCGCGCCCCAGCCGGGGGCGGTGGCGTCGAGCGCGATGGCGGGGGCAAGGTTGGGCAAACCGGCCTCGGCCACATAGGCGTCGATGCTGGCGCGGCGGGCCGCGTCGATCTCGGAAGGTTGCCAGTCAAGCCCTGGCATTGCCTGCGCCAGCGCCACGGCATGTTGCCCTGTGCCACTTGCGAGTTCGAGCGCGCGGCCCGCCGAGGGGCCAATATCGGCGATCACGGCGCAGATCGCATCGGCATTGCGCGCGGCCGAGGGTGCCACCAGTTTGCCCCTGTCGGTGGCATTGGCGACAGCGGCGCTGTCGGGCAGGTTCAGGCGGCGAGGCATGGGCGCATCTGGCTCTTTCTTGGGAAAAATACTCGAAAACCCGTCGCTTGCCTCACGCGAAACGCCGTGGAGATAGCGCGGCGACGAGATCGGGGTCGAGCGCGGGTGTGCGCCCGAGCACGAGGTCGGCGACAAGCTCACTTACCGCGGGGGCGGTCTGGAACCCGTATCCGCCCTGGCCCGCGGACCAGAAGAAGGCGGGGTGTTCGGGCGACTGGCCCAGCACCATCTTGCGGTCGGGGGAAAAGGTGCGAAGCCCGGCCCAGTTCGCGGTGACGCGGGTGACGGGTTCGCTCACCATTTCCTCGTAGCGCGCCAGCCCCTCGGCCAGCACCATGTCGTCGGCCCAGGCGTCATGCGGTGTGCTCGGCTCTTCCTCGGAGGGCGAGACGATGAGCTGTCCCGCGTCGGGCTTGGCATACCAGCGTTCCCCGGTGCCAAAGAACATCGGCCAGGTCGACACGTCATGCCCGCCCGGGGCGGGGATGCGGGCCATCGAACGGCGGCAGGGGGTGAAGCCGATGGGCGAGAGCCCGGCCATCTCGGCCACCTGCCCGGCCCATGGCCCGGCGGCGTTGAGCAGGAGCGGCGCCTGGTGGGTCTCGCCGCTTTCGGTCGTGACCTGCCAGGTTTCGCCGTGGCGGGTGATGCGGCTCACGCGTGATCTCAGGTGGATCGCGCCGCCATTTGTCCTGATCTCGCGGGCGCAGTCCTGGATGAGCAGGTCGGTGTCGATGTCATGCGCCCGGTCGGCATGGGCGGCAAAGGCGACCATATCGGGGTTGACGATGGGCACCAGCGCGCGGGCCTCGTCGACGGTGATCTCTTCGAGGTCCATCACCGCGCAATCCTTTTCGAACGCCGCGCGCTCATCGGCCCGGGCGAGAAAGAGCACGCCGCGCGGACGGCAATAGCGCATGTCGCCGCCGATGTAGAAATCGGAGCTGGCAAGGCTGAGCTGGACGGTGGTGGGAGGGCCGTAATGCGGCTCGAAGAGGGCGGCGGAACGGCCCGACGCGTGATAGGCCAGCGCCTCCTCGGCCTCGATCACGGTGACGTTCATATGCGGGGCAAGGCGGGCACCGGCGGAAAGGCCCGCGATTCCGCCGCCGATGATGAGAATGTCGGTCATGTTTCCTCGATCCGGTCGGTTGCGGGGGGTGGCGCGGGCGCGAGCGCCGAGAGCCGCGCATAAAGCGCGTCATCCATCTCGAACGTGATGGCAGCGAGCGAGGGGGCAAGCTGCTCGGACGAGCGGGCCGAGAGGATCGGCATGGGGGCGGCCGGGTGGCGCGCCACCCATGCGGCGGCGAGCGTGGCGGGATGGGTGCCGATCTCTTCGGCGATCTCCTTGAGCCCGCGCGCGGCGGCGTGCATGAAATCGGGCGCGTAGCGCGCGGCATAGCGCCGGTCCTCGGTCAGGCGGCCCTTGATCCTGTCAGCGTCATCGCCGGAATATTTCCCGGTCAGCAGCCCGCCGCCCAGCGGTGAATAGGGTGCGCAGGCGATGCCTTGCGCGGCGCACATCGGCAGGATCTCGACCTCGGCCTGGCGTTTGACGAGGTTGTACATCGGCTGGACGATATCGACCCCGTGGCCCATGTCGCGCAGAATCGCGTCGGCCTTCATCACCTGCCATGCGGCGAAATTCGACAGGCCGACATAGCGGATCTTCCCCTCGTCCCTGAGCCGGGCCAGCACCTCGAGCTGATCCTTGAGCGGGGTTTCCGCGTCATGGCGGTGCAGGTAGAGAATATCGACCGTCTCCATCCCGAGCCGTTCCAGCGACACCTCGAAATCGGCGCGCAGTTTCGCGGCTGGGGTACCGTCGGCATAGCCCACCTTGGTCGCGATCACGAGGCCCGCGCGCTCCGGCTTGACGAGGGGGGCGAGGATCTTTTCGGAATTGCCGTTGGTATAGATATGCGCGGTGTCGAAATGCGTGATCCCGGCGCTGCGGGCGGCGCGGAACATGGCGGCCGAGCTGCGTTCGTCGGCCGCGCCGCCGAATTGCATCGTGCCGAAGGCGAAACGGGAAATCGGCGTCCCGTCGGGTGAGGTGAGCGTCGTCATGGGCTCAACCTGCCACGAAAGACGGCGCTGAGAAAGAGGCGAAAGGGAAAGGGGCCGGTCTGGCCGGCCCCTTTCGTTCGGTTCGGGCTGCCCGGTCGGGCAGGTTACTGGAACTTCCTGATCTCGCCCGATTTCAGGCGGCCGAGATAGCTGTCGAGTTCGCGCTTGACGATCGGCATCAGGAAATAGAGACCGATGATGTTGACCACCGCCATGGCAAAGATCGCCGCGTCCGAGAAGTCGATCACCGGGCCAAGCTGTGCCGCCGCCCCGATCACCACGAAGATGCAGAAGATCACCTTGAAAACCAGTTCCTTGGTCTCGCCCTCGCCGAAGAGGAAGGTCCAGGCCTTGAGGCCGTAATAGGACCAGGTGATCATCGTGGAGAAGGCAAACAGCACCACGGCCAGCGCCAGCACATAGGGGAACCAGCCGATGGAACTGCCGAAGGCGGCCGAGGTCAGGCCGACGCCCGAGGTGTCGCCGACGGTCTGAACGGCTGTGCCCGCCTCGTTGAGCAGGTAGAGCCCGGTTTCGGGATCGGTCACCAGTTGCTGCGTGATGATGATCACCAGCGCGGTCATGGTGCAGACGACGACCGTGTCGATGAACGGCTCAAGCAGCGAGACGAAGCCTTCGGTGATCGGTTCGTTGGTCTTGACCGCCGAGTGGGCGATCGCCGCCGAGCCGACGCCGGCCTCGTTGGAAAACGCGGCCCGCTTGAAGCCCTGGATCAGCGCGCCGACCATGCCGCCCGCGACTCCGAGCCCGGTGAATGCGCCGGCGAAGATCTGGCCAAAGGCCCAGCCGATCAGGTGATAGTTCATCGCGATGATGATCAGCGCGGTGCCGACATAGAGGATGCCCATGACCGGCACGATCTTTTCGGTGACCTTGGCAATCGACCTGATCCCGCCGATGATCACCGCATAGACAACGCCGGCGAAGATGATGCCGGTGATCCAGCCGGGATACTGCCCGACAACGCCGGTGATCTGCTGATGCGCCTGGTTGGCCTGGAACATGTTGCCGCCACCCAGCGCGCCGAGGATACAGAAGATCGAGAACAGCACGGCGAGGACCTTGCCCCCCGGCAGCCCGCGTTCGGCAAACCCCTTGGTCAGGTAATACATCGGGCCGCCCGAAACGCGCCCGTCGGGATATTCGTTACGGTATTTTACACCGAGCGTGCATTCGGTGAATTTCGACGCCATGCCCATCAGGCCCGCAAGGATCATCCAGAACGTGGCCCCCGGCCCGCCGATGCCGATGGCGACTGCCACACCGGCGATATTGCCGAGCCCGACCGTGCCCGAAAGCGCCGTCGCCAGCGCCTGGAAATGGCTCACTTCGCCGGCATTGTTGGGGTCGGAATAGTCGCCCTTGACCAGGGCGATGGCATGGCGGGCCACGCGAAACTGAACAAAGCCGAAATAGAGCGTGAAGACCGTGGCGCCGATCACCAGCCAACCCACGATCCAGGGAAAGGACGTGCCGGGAAAATTGGAGAAAATGAGATTGACGAACCAGCCGGTGGAATCGGCAAAGATCCGGTTGACCGTCTCGTCGATGGATTGCGCCGCGGCGGGCGCGGCGAGGCCGGTAAGGGCCAAGGCACCGAAAACGGCGCGGGTGAGATTGGTTATCATGGTTTTTTTGTCCCTGTTGAACTTGGTTATGGCACGATGGTGCAGGGCACCGGCGCGATCTGGGTCAGGGTGCCGGCAACCGACCCGAAGACCCGCCGGGCCAGCCCGCCTTCGCCGTGGCGCCCGACGATGATCTGCTCGGCCTTTTCCTCGCGTGCGATGTCACAGATCGTGTCGGCGATCTGGCCATAGCGCATCGCGCCCCTGGCCTTGAGGCCGCTGCTTTCCAGCTTTTCCAGCACCGGCGCGAGGATCGCGGTTTCGGCACGCTCAAGCTCTTGCTGGCGGCGCTTGTGCCGCTCTTCCAGTTCGGTTGGCGTCAGAAAGGAATAGGGTGACCATTCCAGTACATGCGCAACGACGATCTCGCCGCCCTGTGCCTTGGCACGGGATACCGCGAAATCGAGCGCCCGGCGCGCCGCGTCGCTGTCGTCGTAGCCGACGACGAAGATATTGCTCATCTTTTCCTCCTTCGAGGGTTCCTTGGGGTTGCTTGCGCCGTTTTGACGCAGGTTCAGAATAGGCAGATCGTTGAAAGAAAAAATCCCAAGCTTGCATCAGAGTCGAAAAATTTTGCAAAATAATCGAAGAAAATCAGGAAAATTGGAAAGATTTACAATGGATCGGATAGATACGAAAATACTTTCCATATTGCAGCGTGAGGGGCAGATCTCGATGGCGCGCCTCTCCGAACGGGTCGGATTGTCGCTTTCGGCCTGTCACAGGCGGGTCAAGAACCTTGAGAGCGACGGCAAGATCTCGCACTACGCTGCCCGGCTCAACCGGCGCGCGGTGGGGCTCGAATTCCAGGTCTTCATCGAGATCAAGCTCGAATCCCAGCGCAAGGAGAATATCCGCACCTTCGAGGCGGCGATCCGCGAGATGGACGAGGTGCTCGAATGTCACCTGATCTCGGGCGAGTTCGATTACCTGATCCGTGTCGCCGCGCGCTCGACCGAGGATTATGAGAAGCTCTATCGTGACCGGCTGTCGGAACTCCCCTCGGTCACGCAGATGAAAACACTGCTGAGCCTGTCGACAGTGAAGGAGTTCCAAGGGTTCTATCTGGGAAGGTAGGCGGGCAAGCCAGGGGGCGATGCTCGGGCGGGAGCGTGCCGGAACATGCGCGGGAGCCTCAGGGACGCGGTTTCGGACCGGGCTGGCCCTCGGCGGCCCCTTCGCGCAATGAAAAAGGCCCTGCGCGAGGGCAGGGCCTTTTCCCGTGTCGTCGCGGAAAGGTCGATCAATCCGGGATTTCGCTACTCAGACCCTCGACATAGAAATCCATGCCCAGGAGCGTGCCGTCATCGGCCACTTCGCCCTCGGCAAGCCACGGCGTGCCGTCCTGCTTGTTCAGCGGGCCGGTGAAGGGGTGGTATTCGCCGTTGGCGATTGCCTCTTTCATGGCCAGTGCCTCTTCCTTCACATCTTCCGGAACCGCGTCGGTGATCTCGCCGATGCCGACCATGCCCGGGCCGATGCCGTCCCATGTGTCCTTGGTTTCCCATGTGCCGTCCATCACCGCCTGAACCCGGTCGATGTAGTAGGGTGCCCAGTCGTCGATGATCGACGACACGCGCGGGCTGGGCTTGTATTCGGCCATGTCGGATGCCTGTCCGAAGCCGATCACGTTGCCTGCTTTCTCCGCGGCGGCGAGCGGGGCGGTCGAATCGGTGTGTTGCAGGATCACGTCGGCGCCCTGTTCGATCAGGACCTTGGCGGCGTCGGCCTCTTTCGCCGGGTCGAACCACGTATAGGCCCAGATGATCTTGAACTCGACATCGGGGTTGGCCTTGCGGGCGTGAATGAAGGCCGAGTTGATGCCGCGGATGACCTCGGGGATCGGGAAGGAGGCGATATAACCGACGGTGTTCGACTCGGTCATCTTGCCGGCAATGTGGCCCTGGATGGCGCGGCCCTCGTAGAAGCGCGCGGAATAGACCGAGACATTCTCGGCGGTCTTGTAGCCGGTGGCGTGTTCGAATTTCACGTCCGGGAACTTCTTGGCCACGTTGACGGTCGCATCCATGAAGCCGAACGATGTGGTAAAGATCAGGTCCGCCCCCTGAAGCGCCATCTGGCTGATCGCGCGTTCGGCGTCCGCGCCCTCGGGCACGCTTTCCTGATAGACGGTTTCGACCTTGTCGCCGAAATGCTCGACCACGGCCTTGCGGGCCTGGTCGTGTTCATAGGTCCAGCCGCCGTCGCCGACGGGCCCGACATAGATGAAGCCGACCTTGGTCTTGTCCTGTGCCACTGCCGTGGTGGCTAGGCCAAGCGCCATGGCGGCACTGGCAAGGATATGGGTGAGTTTCATGATTGGTGACTCCCTGTTGGTTCGAGTTGGCAGCATCCCCGGGCCGATCAGCCCGAGGCGTGGAATATACGGCCAAGAGACGCGGGGGCGCGGCTCTTGTCCGCTGACATGATGACCAGCACGAGGATGGTAATCAGATAGGGTGACATGGACAGATATTCGACCGGAATGGCAAGCCCCGCGGCCTGCAAATTGAGTTGCAGAACGGTCACGCCGCCGAAAAGCCAGGCACCGAGCAGCACCCGGCCCGGTTTCCAGCTTGCAAAGACAACGAGCGCCAGCGCAATCCAGCCCGCGCCCGAGGTCATGCCTTCGGTCCATTGGGGCACGCGTATGAGGCTGATATAGGCGCCGCCCAGCCCGGCACAGGCGCCCCCGAACAGGATCGCGAGGATACGGATGCGCACCACCTTGTAGCCCAGCGCATGGGCGGCATGGTGGTTTTCGCCCACCGCGCGCAGGATCAGACCGGCGCGCGTGTACTTGAGCATGAACCAGACCGCGGCCACCAGTCCGAGCCCGAAATAGACCATCAGGTCATGCGAAAAGAACACACGCCCGATAAACGGAATATCCGACAGGAGCGGGATCTTGAAGGCCGGGGGCTGGACCGGTTTCAGACCCACGTAATCCTGGCCCAGGAGCGATGAAAGCCCCAGCCCGAAAAGCGTGAGCGCAAGGCCCGAGGCCACCTGGTTGGCCAGCGCGAGCTGGGTTAGCGCGGCAAAGAGCAACGCCAGCCCCGCACCCCCCGCCGCCGCCGCGGCGAAGCCGAGCATCGGCGAGCCGCTTTCGATGGTGACCGCGAACCCGAAGATCGCGCCGGTGATCATCATGCCCTCGACCCCGAGATTGAGAACGCCGGCGCGTTCGACGACCAGCTCGCCGATGCCGGCCAGCAGGATCGGCGTGGCCGCCACCATGAGCGAGGCCAGCAGCAGGGCCGGCGTGATCGAATCCATGTCCATCATGTGGCCTCCCGTTTGACGAGGCTGATACGGTAATTGGTCAACATGTCCACTGCCAGCAGGAAGAAGAGCAGCATCCCCTGGAAAAGCTGGATTGCCGCCGAGGGCAGGCCGAGGTTGCCCTGCGCGATCTCGCCACCGATATAGGTGAGCGCCATCAGCAGACCTGCCAGAAGGATACCTACCGGGTGCAGCCGCCCGAGAAAGGCCACGATGATCGCGGTAAAGCCATAGCCCACGTTGAAGTCGATGCTGATCTGGCCCGACGGGCCCGAGACCTCGAACATGCCCGCAAGGCCCGCCATCAGCCCGGAAATCCCGAGGCAGAAGAGGACGATCCGCGCCGGGTTGACGCCCGAGAAGCGCGCGGCGCGCGGCGCCTCGCCGGTGAGGCGGATCGAGAAGCCCAGCATGTGCCGGTTGAGCAGCACATAGGCAAAGATCACCGCCAGGAAGGCGGTGAGCACGCCCCAATGCATGCCCGTGCCGATGATGATCTCGTCATTGAAGGCCGAGGGATATTCCTTGAGGTTGCGTGAACCGGGAAAGCCCCGGCCCTCGGGGTTCTTCATCCGCCCCAGCGCCATCGCCGCGAGCAGGTTCTCGGCCACATAGACCAGCATCAGCGAGACCAGGATCTCGTTGGTGCCGAATTTCACCTTGAGAAGCGCCGGGATCATGCCCCAGACCATCCCGCCCAATGCCCCCGCGAGCACCATCAGCGGGAAGATATACCACGCCTCGAGCGGATAGAATGCGAGCGCCACGGCCGCACCGCAAAGCGCGCCCACGATGTATTGCCCCTCCGCGCCGATGTTCCAGATCCCGGCGCGAAAGCCCAGCGACAGCCCGATCGCGATGAGGATGAGCGGGCCACCCTTGACCAGCAGTTGCGGGCGATAATAGGCGGCGAAATCGCCAAAGAGCGGATCCCAGAAAATGGTGCGGATCGCCTCGACCGGGTTCTTGCCCAGCGCGGCAAACAGCAGCCCCCCCGCGAACATGGTGGCGATGACGGCCAGGACGGGCGTGAGATAGGCGAACACCCGGCTGGGTTGCGGGCGTTTCTCAAGCTTCAACATGCGCCACCTCCATCCCGTCATGGGCGCCGCCCATCATGAGGCCAATTTCCTCGATCGTCAGATCCGCGGTGCGCCGTGTCTCGGTCAGTCGCCCCTCGTTCAGCGCGGCGAAATGGTCGGCCACTTCCATGAGTTCGTCGAGATCCTGACTGATCACCAGAACGGCGGTGCCATCGCCCGCCAGGTCAAGCAGTGCCTGGCGGATCGCGGCGGCGGCCGAGGCATCGACACCCCAGGTTGGCTGGTTCACCACCAGGACCTCGGGGCGCTGGAGCACCTCGCGGCCGATGACGAATTTCTGCAGGTTGCCCCCCGAGAGCGACCGCGCAACGCTGTCCGGTCCTGGGGTGCGGACATCGAATGTCTCGATGATCCTCTCGGCGAACTTGCGTGCCTTGCCCCACCTGAGAAAGCCGTTCGTCGCCAGATCTTCGCGCACCACGCCGGTCAGCAGCGCGTTCTCGGTCAGGCTCATGTCGGGGGCGGCGGCATGGCCGAGGCGCTCCTCGGGGGCGGCGAGCAGGCCGCGGCGGCGCCGCGCGGTGGGGCCGAGATGGCCGATATCCTGCCCCTTGAGGCGGATCGCGTCTCGCGCGGCGCGCATTTCGCCCGAGAGCGCGGCCAGCAACTCGTCCTGGCCGTTTCCCGCGACCCCGCCGATGCCCAGAACCTCGCCAGTGTGCAGCCGCAGGTGCACGTTCTTGAGCGCGGTCCCGAACTTGGTGGGCGCAGGCAGCGTGAGCCCCGACACATCGAGCACCGCCGCGCCGGGCGTCGCGCCGGCCCCTTTCGGGGTTTGCAGTTCGCTGCCGACCATCATCTCGGCCATTTGGCGCGCGCTCTTCTCGCGCGGGTCACAGGTGCCCACGTTCTTGCCCAGCCGCAGGATCGTGGCGGTATCGCAAAGGGTGCGGATCTCTTCGAGCTTGTGACTGATATAGAGGATCGAGGTGCCTTCCTGGCGCAGCTTGTTGAGGGTTTCGAACAGGATCTCGACCTCTTGCGGGGTCAGGACGCTGGTCGGTTCGTCCATGATCAGGAGCTTGGGATCCTGCAGCAGGCAACGGATGATCTCGACCCGCTGGCGTTCCCCGGCCGAAAGGCCGCCGACGGTGCGGTAGGGGTCGAGCGGCAGGCCGTATTCCTCGGAGACGGTGCGGATGCGCGCGGCCAGGTCGCGCAGCGGCGGCGGGTTTTCCATGCCGAGCGCGATGTTCTCGGACACGTCAAGCGCGTCGAAGAGCGAGAAATGCTGGAACACCATGGCGACACCCGCAAGGCGCGCCGAGCGCGGCTCTGGCGGGGCGTAGGGCGCACCGCGCATTTCCATCGTGCCGCTATCGGGTTTGACAAGGCCGTAGATCATCTTGACGAGGGTGGATTTCCCCGCGCCGTTCTCGCCCAGCAGCGCATGAATCTCGCCGGTGCCTATATCGAACGAAACGGAGTCGTTGGCCACGACACCGGGATAGGCCTTGGTCAGACCTTGAATCGAAAGCAACGTCCCTGTCACGCGGTTTCCCCTTGGCGCGCCGCCGGGGCGGCCGCTGGCTGCGTCTGTTTCATTCTTCGGGCCTGCGCCCCCTGATTATGACAACAAGAAAACGGGTTTGTCCGGATTCGTGCAAGCAGGGATTCGCCGTGGCACCCATAAACTCTTTCAATGATGCGTAGATAATCAAGGTGATATTTTCGATGGGCGGCGATAAACATATGCAAATTGACGGGGTGCACGGGAAAGAGGCAGGCGCGCCGTGTCCCCGGTCGGGGGGTGTGACATGATGATGGTGGTGAAAGGTGTTGTTGGCGGGCTGGCGGTGCTGGGCGGTTTGCAGATGTGGGCCGCGTGGCGGTTTCGCAAGCAGGCTGCGGCATTGGCCGGACAGGTCATGGCAGGGCCTGCACCGGACGGGATGCGCGACGAACTCCCGGATGCGGTTGCCGCGCTTGGCCTGCGAGGCACGGGCGGGCAAGAGCCGGCGGCGTGCGCGGTGCGCCTGACGCAAGAGGCAGAGATGGCATTGGCCCCGGGCAAGGGGTGGCAGCCGATTGCAGCGCGACAGGTGATCGGCGTTGCGGCCCCCGGTTTTGTCTGGGAGGCGT
Organism: Aquicoccus sp.; assembly: GCF_041686535.1. Classification (NCBI taxonomy): domain Bacteria; kingdom Pseudomonadati; phylum Pseudomonadota; class Alphaproteobacteria; order Rhodobacterales; family Paracoccaceae; genus Aquicoccus; species Aquicoccus sp. Next base: position 18,937 of record NZ_JAWLDS010000014.1, read on the forward strand.
GGCAGACGCGCGGTCCGTTGGTGACCCTGCGGGTGATCGACAGCTTCGTGGAGGGGCGCGGCCTGCTGGCGGCGCGGCTCTTGGGGTCGGTGCCTGTGGCGCGTGTGGAGGGCGACGAGATGGATCGGGGCGAGGCGATGCGCTATCTTGCCGAATTGCCATGGGCACCGGACGCCGTTCTGGCAAACCGTGCGGTCCAGTGGCGGGTGTTGGAAGATGGCCGGATCGAGGCGCGGCTGGCCATGACACCACGCGACGCGGTGGTGTGTTTCGCGTTGGATGCCGGCGGCGACATCGTAGAGATGAATGCACGCGACCGCCCGGCGACCGGGCCGGACGGGAGCAGCGTCTTGCGCGACTGGCACGGGCGGTTCCACGACTATGACATGATCGGCGGACGGCGCGTGCCCCTGCGCGCCGAGGTCGGTTATGTCGGGGACGAGGGCTTCGCCCCCTATTGGCGGGGGCGGATCACAAGTTTGGTCGCAGAGCCGGCTGGGTAAGGTGGACCGTCCCGGGGCGTTTTCCGTCGGGTTGATGCTTTCGCATGTGCCGTGCTGCGGGTAGTCTCGGGGTATGAGCAGTGATCCCCGATTCATTCATCTTCGCGTGCATTCCGAATATTCGCTTCTGGAAGGGGCGGTGCGGCTCAAGTCGTTGCCGGCGCTGTGCGACAAGATGCAGATGCCCGCGGTCGCGCTGACCGACACCAACAACATGTTCGCGGCGCTGGAGTTTTCCGTGACGCTGAGCGGGGCGGGGGTGCAGCCGATCATCGGGTGCCAGGTCGATCTGGCCTATGTCGACTCCGCGCCGGGGGAAAAGCCGCGGATGCCCGCGCCGGTGGTTCTGCTGGCGCAGAACGAGGGCGGGTACGGGAACCTGATGAAGCTCAATTCCTGCCTTTACGTGGACAAGCACGGCGGGTTGGTGCAGGTCACGATGGACGAGCTCGAGCGGTATTCCGGCGGGCTGATCTGCCTGACCGGGGGCCCCGACGGGCCGGTCGGGCGGCTGTTGCAGGGCGGGCAGAAACCGGCGGCGCGGGCGTTGATGGAGCGCTTTGCGGCGATGTTCGGCGACCGGCTTTATGTCGAGTTGCAGCGCCACCCGGGCGAAAACGGCCTTCCACAGGCCGAGCGGGCGACCGAGCGCGGCCTGGTCGAGATGGCCTATGACATGGATCTGCCACTGGTCGCGACGAATGACGCCTATTTTCCGCAAAGCGAGATGTACGAGGCGCATGATGCGCTGATCTGTATCGCCGATGGTGCCTATGTCGATCAGTCCGAGCCGCGCCGCCGCCTGACTCCGCAGCATTATTTCAAGAGCCCGCAGGAAATGGTGACCTTGTTCGCCGATCTGCCCGAGGCAGTCGAGAACACGGTGGAAATCGCGCAGCGCTGCGCGTTCATGGCCTACCGGCGCGACCCGATCCTGCCGCGTTTCGCCGAGGACGAGGTCGAGGAATTGCGCCGCCAGGCCAAGGAGGGGTTGGCCGCGCGGCTGGCGGTCATTCCCCATGCGGCGCCGGTGGAAGACTACGAAAAGCGGCTCGAATTCGAGCTGGGCATCATCGAGGGGATGGGCTTTCCCGGCTATTTCCTGATCGTGGCCGATTTCATCAAATGGGCCAAGGAACATGACATCCCGGTCGGGCCGGGGCGCGGCTCGGGTGCTGGGAGCCTCGTGGCCTATGCGCTGACCATCACCGATCTGGACCCGTTGCGTTACAGCCTGCTGTTCGAGCGGTTCCTCAACCCCGAGCGGGTCAGCATGCCCGATTTTGACATCGACTTCTGCATGGATCGCCGCGAAGAGGTGATCCGCTATGTGCAGGAGACCTATGGCCGCGACAAGGTGGGGCAGATCATCACCTTTGGCGCGCTCTTGTCCAAGGCCGCGGTGCGCGACGTGGGTCGGGTGTTGCAGATGCCCTATGGACAGGTTGACCGGCTTTCGAAGATGATCCCGGTCGAAGGCGTCAAGCCGGTGTCGATCGAGCAGGCGCTGGCGCAGGAGGACCGGCTGCGCGAGGCAGCGCGCGCCGAGGAAGTCGTGGACCGGCTGCTGAATTACGGGATGAAGCTCGAAGGGCTCTTGCGAAACGCCTCGACCCATGCGGCGGGGGTGGTGATCGGGGATCGACCGCTTGACGAGCTGGTGCCGCTTTACCAGGACCCGCGCTCGGACATGCCGGCGACGCAGTTCAACATGAAATGGGTCGAGCAGGCGGGGCTGGTGAAGTTCGACTTCCTGGGGCTGAAAACCCTGACCGTGATCCAGAACGCGATGGACCTGATCCACGGTGAGGGGCGCAGCCTGCATGTCGCGGCGGATGGCAGCACCATCTACACGCCCTTCCCGGGGGCCGAGAACGATATCGGGCAGATCCCGCTCGATGACGCCAAGACCTATGAACTCTATGCCCGCGCCCGCACCGTGGCGGTGTTCCAGGTGGAAAGCTCGGGCATGATGGACGCGCTCAAGCGGATGAAGCCCGACTGCATCGAGGACATCATCGCGCTGGTGGCGCTCTATCGCCCCGGTCCGATGGAAAACATCCCGAAATTCTGCGAGGTCAAGAACGGCTTGTCCGAGCGCGATACGCTGCATCCCAGCATCGATCATATCCTGGATGAAACCCAGGGCATCATCGTCTACCAGGAACAGGTGATGCAGATCGCGCAGGAAATGGCGGGTTACAGCCTTGGTGGTGCCGACCTGCTGCGCCGGGCGATGGGCAAGAAGATCCAGGCGGCGATGGACGCCGAGCGGCCCAAGTTCATCGCGGGCGCCAAGGAGAACGGCGTTGACGAGGCCAAGGCCGTCGAGGTGTGGAACCTCTTGGACAAGTTCGCCAACTACGGCTTCAACAAGTCCCACGCGGCGGCCTATGCGGTGGTCAGTTACCAGACCGCGTGGCTCAAGGCCAATCACCCGGTGGAGTTCATGGCCGGGGTGATGAATTGCGATATTCACCTCACCGACAAGCTGGGCGTCTATTTCGAAGAGGTGAAAAAGGGGCTGCGGCTGGACTGGTTGCCGCCCTGCGTGAACCGCTCCGAGGCGATGTTCACCGTGCGCGGGCAGGTGCTGCACTATGCGCTGGGCGCGCTCAAGAACGTGGGTGTCGAGGCGATGCGGCTCATCACCGACGCGCGGCGCGTGGACGGGCAGGACAAGCCATTTGCCACCCTGTTCGATTTCGCGCGGCGGGTCGATCTCAAGCGGGTGGGCAAGCGGTCGCTTGAAATGCTGGCACGGGCCGGGGCGTTCGACGAGTTGGACCAGAACCGCCGCCGGGTGTTCGAGTCGCTTGAGGCGCTGATGGGGTATTCGGCCGCGGTGCATGAGCAAAAGAGCTCGAACCAGGTGTCGCTTTTCGGGGATGCGGGCGACGATCTGCCCGAACCGCGCCTTTCGCCGGTAAACGACTGGCTGCCCGCCGAGCGGCTGGGCGAGGAGTTCCGCGCGGTGGGTTTCTACCTTTCGGGGCATCCGCTTGACGATTACGCCGCGGTGCTCAAGCGCAAGGGGGTGATGAGCCTCGACGAGGTCAGCGCCAAGGCAGAGGCCGGGCCGCATCTGGCCAAGCTGGCCGGGGTGGTCGCAGGGCGGCAGGAGCGCAAGTCGGCGCGCGGCAACCGCTTTGCCTTCGTTCAGCTCTCGGACGTGAGCGGCGCCTACGAGGTGACGCTGTTTTCGGAAACGCTCGAGAAATCGCGCGATTTCCTGGAAACCGGCGAGAAGGTGGTGATCACCGCCGAGGCAACGATGGAGGCCGACCAGCTCAAGCTGCTGGGCCGCTCCGTGGCGCCGATCGACGCGGTGGTGGCCGATGCGGGGGCGGTGGGTCTGAGGATTTTCGTCGAGGATCAGGCCGCGATCCGTGCGGTGGCCGATGTTCTCTCGGACGCGCAGGACAAGATCCGCAACGCCGGGCGCGGGCCGATCCGGTTCTGCCTGATGAATCCCGAACTGCCCGGCGAGGTAGAGGTCGATACAGGACGCGAGTTCCCGGTGAACCCACAGATCAAGGGCGCGATCCGCAGCCTTCCGGGGGTGGTGGAGGTGCAGGAGGTCTGAGCCTGTCGGCAGACGCCGGTTCCGGGGGCGGCGGGATCAACCGGAGCTTTGCGACAGTGCAAAGCGCGCCGGGTCCCAGTCTTCGAGAACGCGGGAATTGTCGTCGCTGTCATATTCATGCAGCACCCGTTCGCGCACGCCCGGCACCTCGCGGATCTGCTCGGCGAGCTTGACCGGCAACATGGTCTGGCGGATCCCTTCGAGCCCGGGCAACTGGCGCAGGATCGCGCTCGTCGAATGGGCACAATAGGCGTTGGGCACGGCGCCATAACCCTGCGCCAGCGCAAACGCCCGTTCGGCCGCCTCTGGCGTGACATCGAGTTCCTGGATGATCACATGCCATGTCTTGCGGGCGTGGTAGCGCGTGTAGACATCGGCCACCGCCGGGGTGATGCCGTATAGCAGGTCGTTACGCTCGGGGATCGTGTCGTGATGGAAGCTGCCCGACGGATCCCAGATGACCCGCTGCGAGGCATTGATCATCAGCGAGGAATGCCCGCCCGCCCCGGTTTCGTTGCTGACCATGGTGAACAAGGTCACGCGCGGCGGACCCAGATGGCGGTATTGCGCCGCCTGCACGGCCTCTTCGGGTGCCCAGACCGGGTCGGCGGCGCAGCCCGCCAGAAGGACAAGCCCGATCAGGGCCGCAAGTAGCTTGCGCATACCAGGCGATGCCCCTTTCGGAGATCAGAACCAGAACCCGAAATCAGGCATTCACCAGAGCGATGAAAAGCAAAAGGAGAATGATCGCGACAGCGGACCAGGTCATGTACTTCACGAACCCTTCAAAGGTCTTTTCCTGAACCGTGATGTCCATTTCACCGTGCTTGTGTTCACTCATTTCTGCGCTCCGATACTGATGTTGCGGATGTGGATAGACGATTTGCGCGGGCCTGTCACCCTTGCTTGTCACCGGATTTGGCGGTTTCGTTCTCCTTGTCGAGATCTTGTGCCAGGCGAAACCCGATGCGGCGCGGCACGGCGCGATCGACCTGCCGGGGCAGGGCGCGCAGCATCACGTTCAGCTGGCTGACATGCTGGATCAACTGGGTGCGCGTGCCGGTGGCGTCCGACCCGTAGAACGTGACGATGTCGGGGTCGAAGAATCCCATCCCCTCGATCCGGATCACGCCCGTGTCGCCGCCGGTAAAGCCCATCGCGACCTCGTGCTCGTTGTCGAGCTGTTCCTCGAAATTCTGAATATAGAGGATCAGCCGCTCATAGGCCCATTCGGCGGGGCTTTTGTGCTTGAGCGGCTTTTGCCTGACCGCGTCGGGCACGTCGTTGCACGCTTCGGTTTCGGGGTCGGCATGGACCTCGTGGCGGCGCGGAATCGCGCTGTCTTCATAGGCTTCGGCCGATGTCCTGATCTCGTCCTGCATCGTCGTTCCCCCCTTGCTGCCAGAGCCACGCCCCATCGGCGCGGCGGGTGCGCGTCACGCGCCCCTCGTGCAGCAGATGATTGAGATGCGCGACCGTTTCCACAAGGGCCATACCATAGATTCCCTCGTCGATCCTGCGCTTGAATAGCGGGGCAAAGCACTCCGAGGCCAGCCGGGGCTGGTCCAGATGCGCCTCGAGCCGGGCGAGCGCGCCATGGTGATTGTCGAGCAACTGGCGCAGTCGCAGCGGCAGACCGGTAAAGGGCAGCTTGTGCCCCGACAGCACCAGTTGGTCGGCGCGCGCATATTGCGCCAGGCGCTCGCAGGCTTCCATCCACTCGCCCAGCGGCTCGGCCTCGGGTTCGGTCGGATAGACGCCGATATTGGGGCTGATCGAACTGATGACCTGATCGCCCGCGATCACCAGGTTGTCGTCGCGACTCCAGAGCGTGACATGTTCGGGCGCGTGGCCGTTGCCCATGTGCACATCCCAGTCGCGCCCGCCCATGCGGATCACCTCGCCCTGCTGCACGCGGGTATAGCCGACCGGAAGGTCATGGCACATATCGGCGAAGTTGAATGGCCGCTCGCGCATCCGCTTGTCGAGCATGGCCGCATCCATGCCCGCGCCGCGCCAGAACGCCTCGGCCTGCGCGGTCGGATGCTCCTCGACATCGAGGATCAGCATCCGCGCCATGAGATAGGCCGTGCGCGAGGTCCAGAGTTCGGCCCCGCGCGCGACGAACCAGCCTGCCATGCCGACGTGATCGGGATGGTGATGGGTCAGCATCACCCGGCCCACCGGCTTGCCCGCGAGCGGCCCGTCGAGCAACCGCTCCCAAAGCGCCTCGGTCCGGCCGGTTTTCATCCCGGCGTCGATGATGGTCCAGTGGTCGCCCTCGTCCAGGGCGTAGATATTGACGTGATCGAGCGCCATCGGCAGCGGTAGGCGCAGCCATAATACACCGGGGGCCACCTCGACCGCCTCGCCTTCGGCGGGCGGGGTCTCCCACGGATAGGTCAGATGCCCGGCGCTGCCATCCATCATGCCGCCCCCAGATCGTCGTCGGTGAGCGCATAGAGATCGCCTGCGCCCTGCGTTGCGTGGGCCAGTTGCGCGGCGTATTCGGGCAGAAGCCGCTGGATATAGAAGCGTGCCAGCCGCGTGCGCGGGCCATCGCCCTCTTCGGCGCAGGCCGCGCGCAGGTGGTAATGCGCCCCAAGAACCCGCGCCCAGCCCATGAGGAACGGCACCGCCCCGGCAAAGCGTTCGGTGACGTCGCCCTGCGACACCATCCATTCGGTCGCCTCGCGCAGGGCCTCGACCGCGTCCCAGACGGCACCGGCCATGCGCGGCTGTTTCGGACGCGCGGCCTCGGCCTGTTTGGCGATCTCCTCGATCAGCGCATAGCCCGCCTCGCCCCCGTCCATGAGCTTGCGGCCGGCAAGGTCCATTGCCTGGATGCCGTTCGTGCCCTCGTAGATCGCAGTGACCCGCACGTCGCGGCTGAACTGGGCGGCGCCGGTTTCCTCGATGAACCCCATGCCGCCATGCACCTGCACGCCCAGCTCGGCCACGCGCATGCCGGTTTCCGAGCCGAACGCCTTGGCGATGGGAGTGAGGAAGGCCCCGCGTGCCTGCCATTCCTTGTCGCCCGTGGCATTGCCCATGTCGATCGCCACCGCACAGGCCAGCCCGATCGCGCGCGCGGCGAAGATGTCGGCCTTCATCGTGGCCAGCATCCGGCGCACATCGGCATGCTCGATGATCGTGCCCTTGCCGTCCTTGACCGGGGTGCGGCCCTGCTTGCGGTCCTGCGCATAGGCCAGCGCATGCTGATAGGCGGCCTCGGCCACGCCGATCCCCTGGACACCGACGCCAAGGCGGGCATTGTTCATCATCGTGAACATCGCCGCCATGCCGCCATGTTCGGGGCCCACCATCCAGCCGGTCGCGCCGTCATATTGCATCACGCAGGTCGGGCTGCCATGCACCCCCAGCTTGTGTTCGAGGCTGACCACCTTGAGTGCGTTGGCCTTGCCCGGCTTGCCATCCGCATCCGGGATATACTTGGGCACCAGGAAAAGGCTGATTCCCTTCGGCCCCGGCACCCCGTCGGGCAGCCGCGCAAGCACCAGGTGACAGACGTTTTCCATGAAATCGCCGTCGCCCCAGGTGATATAGATCTTCTGCCCCGTGATGGCATAGGTGCCGTCGCCGTTGGCCTCGGCCCGGGTGCTGAGCGCGCCCACGTCCGAGCCGGCCTGCGGCTCGGTCAGGTTCATGGTGCCGTTCCACTCGCCGCTGATCAGCTTGGGCAGGTACAGCGCCTTGATCTCGTCGCTGGCATGATGTTCCAGCGCCTCGATCTGGCCCTGGGTCAGAAGCGGGTTGAGCTGAAGCGCCATGCAGGCGCCGCTCATCATTTCGTTCACGGCGCTCATCATCGCCATCGGAAGGCCCATCCCGCCATATTCGGGATCTGCCGAGATCCCCAGCCAGCCGCCCTCGCGGATCGCGGCATACCCTTCGGCAAAGCCCGGCGGGGTGCGCACCACGCCGTTTTCGAGATAGGCACCGTTCAGGTCGCCCTCGCGCTGCAGCGGGGCGAGCTTGTCCTCGCACATGCGCCCGGCTTCGCCGAGGATCGCGGTCACCATGTCGGGGCTGGCCTCGGAAAACCGTTCGGTTTCGGCAACTTGCGAAAACCCGACGACATGGTCGAACATATAGGCATAATCGGCGATCGGCGCGCTATAGGGCATCACTCAACTCCTTGACTGGCGGCTTGGCTTCGGATGCGGGCGCTTGTATGCAGACCCACAGCCCAGCGTAAAGCAAGACTTGCGCCTTCACATATCAAAACGCGGCGTCAATGCCATGACCGAACTTGCCACCCTTCGCCTCGATGCCGATGACCGCGGGCTTGACCGCGCCGCCGCCATCCTGGGTGCGGGCGGGCTCGTCGCCTTTCCCACCGAAACGGTTTACGGGCTGGGCGCGGATGCGCGCAATGGCCGGGCGGTGGCGCGGATCTTCGCCGCAAAGGGGCGGCCGCGCTTCAACCCGCTGATCGTGCACCTGGCCGAGGCGCAGGCCGCGCGGGCGTTCGTCGCGTGGTCCGACAAAGCCGAGACGCTCGCCACCCGGTTCTGGCCCGGCCCGCTGACCCTCGTGCTGCCGCTTTTACCCGGGAGTCCGATCTCGCCGCTCGTCACCGCCGACCTGCCCAGCCTTGCGCTGCGCGTACCCGCCCATCCGCTGGCGCGGGCGCTACTGCGGCGCTTCGGCGGCCCGGTGGCAGCGCCTTCGGCCAACCCCTCGGGCCGGATCAGCCCGACCAATGCCGATCATGTCGCCGCCGGCCTCTCGGGCCGGATCGAGGCCATTCTCGATGGTGGCCCCTGCCCGGTGGGGGTCGAGAGCACCATCGTCGGCCTGACCGACGACATCCCGCGCCTGCTGCGCCCCGGCGGGCTTGCCAGCGAGGAAATCGAGGCGGCGCTGGGCTGCCCGCTGGCCACGTCGGGGCCGGAGGTCACCGCCCCGGGCCAGTTGGCTTCGCATTACGCGCCAACGGCGCCGGTGCGCCTCAACGCGACCGGGAAACGCCCCGGCGAGCGGCTTTTGGGCTTCGGGGCGGCGGCCGAGGCCGATCTCAATCTCTCGCCCGGCGGTGATCTGACCGAGGCCGCGGCCAATCTTTTCGCCATGCTGCACCGGATCGACGACGGAACCGCGCCCATCGCCGTGTCACCCATTCCCGAAACCGGCCTTGGCCGCGCGATCAACGACCGGCTGCGCCGTGCAGCGGCCCCGCGAGACTGAACCCGCTGTTCTTTCTTGGGAAAAATACTCAAATTCCGGCACGGGCCACTGGGCCGGCCCGCCGAGAGATGCGTCACCTCTCCACATGCTGGAAACTCCACATGCTGGAAACAATTTGCGCGGAAGCGCACATTTGGATCAGGCCCGCCCCGCCGCCGCCGAGAGGCTCAGCGGGTCCACGCCCAGCGTGCGCAGCGCGGCGCTCCACTTGCGGACGTCTGCGGTGTCGAACACCAGGTCGGCCCCGGCTTCGGCAGTGAGCCAGCCATTGGCCAGGATCTCGCTTTCGAGTTGCCCCGGCCCCCAGCCGGCATAGCCCAGCGCCATGATCGCCCGCATCGGCCCCCGCCCGGCGGCCAGCTCCTCGAGAATGTCGAGCGTCGCGGTCAGGGCGAAATCGTCATTCACACGCAGCGTCGAGATCGGCGAGGTGTAATCGCCCGAATGCAGCACGAATCCCCGACCGTGTTCCACCGGTCCGCCGAAATACACCGGCAGGTCGCGCGCGCATCCGCCCTCGCCCAGTTCAAGCTGCTCGACCAGGGCCGAAAGCCGCAGGTCGTCTGTGGGCTTGTTCACGATCAGGCCCATTGCCCCCTCGTCGGAGTGGGCGCAAACGAATACCACGGATTTGTCGAACCGCGCATCGCCCATCCCCGGCATCGCGATCAACAGCGTGCCGGTCAGGTCCATATCGAGGTCGTCAGCGCCCGGCATTCTACCTGCCATCGGTCTGACCTTGGTTTGCCATGTTCATGGACCATACATGCGCTTCCACGGGCTGATGTTCAAGCGCGGGATTTGCGCCACATTCGCCGATTCTCGCTGGAAAGTGAGTTGTTCTTTACCGCGCCCCCGCGCATCACTGCGCTCATGATCAGACTGACCGCCCTGCTTTGTGCCCTTTGTCTCGCCGCGCTGCCGTTGCGCGCCAACCCTTACGCCGACATGGTCTCCATGCGTCTTGTTCCCGGCTGGCAGATGTCGGATGGCACGCTCATGGCCGGGCTTGAATTCCGGCTCGCCACGGGTTGGAAAACCTATTGGCGCGCACCCGGCGACGCCGGCATTCCGCCCGTGTTCGACTGGTCGGGCTCGCGCAATCTCGGGGCGCTCGATATCGAATGGCCCCGGCCGGAGGTGTTCGACCAGAACGGCATGCGCAGCATCGGCTATGAGGGTGACGTGATCCTGCCGCTCGTGATCACGCCTGACCGCGCCGGGCGGCCCGTGCAACTGGCCGGCCATATCGAAATCGGCATCTGCCAGGACGTCTGCGTTCCGGTCCAGCTCGACCTCGACGCCGTGACGCTGGAGGCGCGCGCCGATGCGCCCCCGGTGCCCGCCATCGCGGCCGCGCTGGCCGATCGGCCCGTGCGCGGAGACGAGGCGGGGCTCTCTCATCACGAGTGTGCCATCGCGCCCGGCGATGACGGGTTGATCCTGACCGCGCGGTTCACCCTGCCGCCCATAGGCGAGACGGAAACCGCCGCGCTGGAAACCGCCAACCCGATGATCTGGGTCTCCGAGCCGGAGATGGAGCGCGCGGGCGACACGCTCACCGCGCGGTTCGAGTTGATGAGTGACACGGGCCAGCCCTTCGCGCTCGACCGGTCGGGCCTTCGCTTCACGCTGCTGGGCGAATCGCGCGCCGTCGACATTCGTGGTTGCGGTGGATGATGCGATCGCCGCCACAGGCGCCGCGCTGCTGATCTTCCGCTGACAGGGTGCGCTGCGTTCCGGCCTTTGCCCGTCGCAGGCGTTGGCGGAACGCTTCAGCCGGCGATGTAAAGCCCGGCATAGAGCGTCAGCGCGCCCAGAACGATCGCGGCCAGCACGTTTTTCGTGGCCAGACCGATCCCGAGGGTCATGAACGCCGCGGCCATGCGTGGCGCATCGAACTGTTCGCCCGTGGCCGCGGGCCAGAGCACCATCGGCGCGACCAGCGCCGGGATGACCGCCACTGCCGTATAGCGCAGGTGCCGCAGGATCCAGGCGGGCAGCGGCCGGTTGCCGATTACCCCGAGGAAGACGAAGCGCAGAAAGAAGCTGCCGATGCCAAGCCCGGCAATCACGATCCAGATGGTGACATGATCCATCAGCGCACCTCACCGGATTTCAGGTTCTTCATTCGCCGCTCCAGCATCACTTCGACCTGAGCGCCGGTCATCATGCCGCCCAGCCCGCCCACGAGCAGCCCCAGGTTGAAGGGCAGCCAGGCGAAGCTCAGCGCGAGGATCACCGCGACGAAGGCCGCAGCGACATGGGCGAGGGTGCGCAGCATCGGTGCGATGATTGCCAGGAAGGTGATCGGCACCGCGAAATCCAGCGCCAAGGCGGGTGGGATCGCCTGCCCGATCAGTGCGCCGGCCAGCGAGGCGAGGATCCATAGCGGCAGGACTGGCGCGCAGGTGCCGAAAAAGAAGATCAGCTTGGTGCGCAGGTCCCAGTCGGGGTTGCGCTCATACGCGGCGACGGAGCAGGCATAGCTTTGATCGACGGTGAGATAGGCCACGAAAACCCTTGTCCAGAAGGGCGCCGCGCCCAGGTGCGGGGTCAGCGCGGCGGAATACATCGCCAGCCGAAGGTTGACCGCCAGCGCCGAGATCAGGACGATCAGGGTGGGCGCCTGCTCCTGCATGAGTTGCAGCGCCGTGAACTGCGCGGCCCCGGCCACGACCGTGGTGGAAAAGATGAATGTTTCCAGAACGCTAAGCCCCGCCTCGGTGGCCACGACGCCAAACAGCATGGCAAAGGGCACGACAACGAGGATGAAGGGCGCCGCGCCGCGCACGCCCATCCAGAAGGCGGATTTATCGGTGGCAGGCAGCATCGCTTGACCCTAGTTTGATTGCCAACCGCCTAACCTGTCGGAGCCGGGGATGCAAACCAGTTGCCTTGTGAAGGAAAGCACATGATCCGCCCGTCCGGAGCAATTCCCGGCGTGATCCTTGCCGGTGGACTGGCCACGCGGCTGGGGGGCGGCGACAAGACGCTTTTGCCTCTGGGCGAGGGCCGGATTCTCGATCACGTGCTTGCGCGGCTCAGGCCGCAGGTGGCGGATGTCGCGCTCAACGCCAATGGCGATGCGACGCGGTTCGCGGCCTACGACCTTCCGGTGATCTCCGACAGCGTGGCCGGCTTTCCCGGCCCGCTCGCCGGTATCCTTGCGGCGATGGACTGGGCCGCGGGGCAGGGCGCGCAACGGGTGGTCACGGTTGCGGGGGACACGCCGTTCTTTCCGCCCGACCTGGTGGCGCGGCTCGGCGAGGCGGGGCAGGGCAAATCCGCCTGCCCGGTGATCGCGGCCACGGCAGAGGGGTGGCATCCGATCTTCGGCCTGTGGCCGGTGGGCTTGCGCGACGAGCTGCGCGCGGCGCTGGCGGGCGGCGCGCGCCGGGTGATGCGCTGGGCCGGGGAGCACGGCGCGCGCGTGGCGATGTTCGAGGCGCATCCGTTCGATCCTTTCTTCAACATCAATACGCCCGATGACCTTGCTTCGGCGCGGGAAATGCTCGGGACGGAGGAAAGAAGTCGGTGATCGATGGGGCCGATTGCGCATGATCCTCGTCATCGGGTGGCCGAGCGAGGGGATCACCCCCACTCTCTGGGAGTTCCAGGTCAGATGAAGCAAGGGGCCGGTGCCGCCCGACCATAGCCCCGCGCGCGCGGTCAGTCGAAGGTACCGGCCACCCGACCCAGCAGCATGAAGGCCCGCGCCGTGCGGGTGTTGGCCAGATCCGAGATTTCCGTGTCGCTGGCCTCTTGCGCGAAACCGGCGAACATCTGGTCGAACTTGCGCAGGAAATGATGCGCCGCATCGCGGAAAATGGGGTCCTGTCGCATCCGCCCGGCTGTCAGTGCCAGTGACGACCGGTCGCGCACCCCGCCAAGGGCAGCCACCGCGCGGCCGCGTTCCCCGGTGGCGAACCTGCGCCAGATCTCGGGGCGCGCCATGTCGGGGCGCAGATCGTCCATGTAGATCCCGTCCTGGCTGAGCAGGGTCAGCACGTCCTGGCTGGCCTGAATGAGCTCCTTGGCCTGCCGGTCCCTGAGCGCCTTGCGCAGGGCCGCGAAGCCTTCGGTGTCCTCGGCGGTCTCGGGAAAGTTCAGCGCCCGGATGAAATCGGCCCGCCCGAGCGGCGGCGCCATGTCCTCGGCCCGCGTGCCAAGAGGCAACGCCGCCTGATTCGACTGCGCCGGTTCCGCTGCCCGTGCCGGCGCCGGGGCCGGGCGCTCGCGCGAGGAGTGAAATGTCGCCAGGGCGGTTTCGGTCTTTTTCTGGGCCGCCGCGATCTCGTCGAGTTTCTTCTGGACCGAAGCGTCGCTCGTCCCGCCGCCGCCCCGGGATTGTGCGACATAGGCCTGACGGATCGCATCGATCGCCGCCTGAAGCCGCTGGCTTTCTTCGCGCATGACCCTTGATGCGCGCGCCGCCGTGGCCGCGACCCAGATCATCGCCACCGGCATGAAGACGGCCAGCATGGTCATGACAAAGCGCAGCCCGTCCGTGCCGGTTTCCGGCTCCCGGGTCCGGGGTGCGGGCGTTTCCAGCACGAGAAAGAACGTGGCTGCCCCGATCAGCCAGAGCGCCGAAAGCACCAGCGCGATGATCTCGATCCCGGTGATGACGGGGCGTGATGCGCGGTCATAGATGCCAAGTGGTGTTGTTGGTCGGCTTTCGTTCGGATCGGCCATCGCGGGGCCCTCTCAGGCGTGCTCAGACATATTCTATGTTGAGCACTTCATAGCTGCGTTCACCGCCCGGCGTGCGCACTTCGACGCTGTCGCCTTCTTCCTTGCCGATCAGGGCGCGGGCGATGGGCGACTTGATGTTGAGCTTGCCGGCCTCGATATCGGCCTCGTACTCGCCGACGATCTGATAGGTCTTTTCCTCGTCGGTGTCCTCGTCGACAAGCGTGACGGTCGCGCCGAACTTGATCGCGCCGGAGAGCTTCTTGGGGTCGATCACGTCGGCAAGGCTGATCACGCCTTCAAGCTCCTTGATGCGGCCCTCGATGAAGCTCTGTTTCTCCTTGGCGGAATGATACTCGGCATTCTCGCTCAGGTCGCCATGCTCGCGCGCCTCGGCGATGGCGCGGATGATGGCAGGGCGGTCCTCGGACTTGAGCTTCTTCAGTTCGGTCTGCAGGGCATCGAACCCTGCGCGCGTCATCGGGATTTTTTCCATGATCGTCATTCCACATTAAAATGGGGGCGACGATGATCTCGCCTACCCCGTTCGTTCCCAATACACTGCCTTCAATGGCGCTTTGATTGCAATAGGTCACGTCGGTCTTGCGCGCAACCGGTCGGGCCGGCACGCCCGCACCACTTTCTCGGGGAGGTGACGTCCTGTCGCGATTGACGCGACTTGGCCCCCCCGTGTATCCAGCGTTGAAGTGTCTTTGCCACTCAGAAGAGGAGCCGCACATGGCCGATGTCGAACGCGAAGCGATGGAATACGACGTGGTGATCGTCGGCGCGGGGCCGGCGGGTCTGTCCGCGGCGATCCGGCTCAAGCAGCTTGATCCCGATCTGGATGTCGTCGTCCTCGAGAAGGGTTCGGAGGTCGGTGCGCATATCCTGTCGGGCGCGGTGCTCGACCCCTGCGGGCTCGATGCGCTCATACCCGACTGGAAGGAGAAGGGCGCGCCTCTCAACGTACCGGTGAAGGAAGACAATTTCTACATGCTGGGCGAAGCCGGCGGAATCCGCGTCCCCAACTGGCCGATGCCGCCGCTGATGAACAACCACGGCAATTACATCGTCTCGATGGGCAATGTCTGCCGCTGGATGGCCGAGCAGGCCGAGGAACTCGGCGTCGAGATCTTCCCGGGCATGGCCTGTTCCGAACTGGTTTATGACGGCGACCGGATCAAGGGCGTGGTGGCCGGGGTGTTCGGTCTGGAACCCGATGGCAGCATCGGCCCGAATACCGAGCCGGGCATGGAATTGCATGGCAAATACGTGTTCCTGTCAGAGGGGGTACGCGGAAGCCTCGCGAAAGAGGTAATGGCGAAATATGACCTTTCGAAGGGCAAGGAGCCGCAGAAATTCGGTCTCGGCATGAAAGAGATCTGGGAGATCGACCCGGCCAAGCACAAGGAAGGTTCCGTGACCCACACGATGGGTTGGCCGCTGGGCAGCAATGCGGGTGGGGGGTCTTTCATATATCATCTTGATAACAATCAGGTTTACGTGGGTTTCGTGGTCCACCTGAACTATGCCAATCCGCATCTATACCCCTACATGGAATTCCAGCGGTTCAAGCATCACCCTATGGTGGCCGAGCTTCTGGAAGGCGGCAAGCGCGTGGCCTATGGCGCGCGGGCCATTTCAGAGGGCGGGTACCAGTCGATGCCCAAGATGGTGGTCCCCGGCCTTGCGCTGCTGGGCTGTTCGGTGGGCATGGTCAATGTTCCGCGGATCAAGGGCAATCACAACGCGATGCTCTCGGGCAAGGCGGCTGCCGAGGCTGCCCATGCCGCGATCGAGGCGGGCCGCGAGGGCGACGAGCTCACCGCCTACGAGCAGGAGGTTCGCGAAGGCGCCATCGGCAAGGACCTCAAGAAGGTGCGCAACGTCAAGCCGATGTGGTCGAACTGGGGCCTGCTGCCAAGCCTTGCGCTGGGCGGTTTCGACATGTGGTGCAACACCGCCGGTTTCTCGCTTTTCGGGACCATGAAACATGGCAAGACCGACGCGCAGGCGACCGAACCGGCCGAAAAGCACAAGCCGATCGAGTATCCCAAGCCCGATGGCAAGCTCAGCTTTGACCGGCTGACCAATGTCAGCTTCTCGATGACCAACCACGATGAAAACCAGCCCTGCCATCTGCACCTCAAGGACCCGTCGGTGCCGATCTCGGTCAACGTCCCGAAATACGCCGAACCGGCCCAGCGCTATTGCCCGGCCGGGGTTTACGAGGTGGTCGAGAAGGACGGCAAGCAGGAATTCGTGATCAATTTCCAGAACTGCGTGCACTGCAAGACCTGCGATATCAAGGACCCCAGCCAGAACATCAACTGGGTTACGCCGCAGGGCGGTGACGGGCCGAATTATCCCAACATGTGACCCGCGTCACTGACGAACGGGGCCCGCGCGGCCCCGTTTACATGCTGACGGCCTACCCCACTCGAAAGTTACCGCGGCTTTTGCCAAGGCGTGGATGCGCCGCATTGCGTTTGGCGCAAGGTCGGTTAGTCTGACGCGGCAATTCCACGGGCGAAAGGCAGGGCGATCAATGACCGTATCCAAATGGGCAGCAACTCTGGCGCTTGTCATGCAACTCGGGGCGGCACCGGCCGTGGCCGAGGGGTTGGTGGGGTCCTATCTTGCCGGGCGCCAGGCGCGGTACTTGGGCGATTTCGAGAATGCGGCGCTCTACTATACGCAGGCGCTCACGCGTGATCCGGGCAATCCGTCACTGATGGAGTCGGTCGTGCTTGCCAACCTGTCGCTGGGTCGCGTTGATCGTGCCCTGCCGGTGGCGCGCTCGATGGAAGAGCAGGAACTGCGCAGTCAGCTTGCACATATGGTGCTCCTGGCGGACGAGGCGTCGAACGACCGGTATGACGACATCCTCGAGCGGATCGCCGATGAGCGCGGCATCGGGCCGCTGGTCGACGGGTTGATCAAGGGATGGGCGCATCTGGGCAAGGGGGCGATGGCGGATGCGGTCGCCGCCTTCGACGAGGTGGCCGAGGATCGCGGTCAGCGCAGTTTCGCACTTTATCACAAGGCGCTTGCGCTGGCGCTGGTGGGCGACCTGGAAAGCGCCGAGGAGATCCTTGGCCAGAGTGGCCCCGGATCGGCGATGCAGACCCGGCGCGGCGTGATGGCACGCGTGCAGGTGCTCAGCCAGCTTGACCGCAACGGCGATGCGATCGCCGTTCTCGACGAGGTTTTCGGTCAGGGTCTCGATCCCGAACTCTCCGCGATGCGCGATGCGCTCGAGGCGGGGGAAACCCTGCCTTTCGATATCGTGTCGAGCCCGCGCGACGGTATGTCCGAGGTGCTTCATGCAGTGGCCGGGGCGTTGCGGGGCGAGGCCCGTGACGACGACACGATCCTGTTTGCGCGCCTGTCCGAATACCTGCGCCCCGATAATGTCGATGCAATCCTGCTGACGGCGGAGATCCTGGAAAGCCTCGAACAGCATGAGCTGGCCGCCGAAAGTTACCGCAAGGTGCCGCAGGATCACAGCGCGTTTCACGCCGCCGAACTGGGCCGGGCCGACACGCTGCGCCGTGCGGGAAAACCCGACGCCGCGATCGAGGTTCTCACCCGCCTGTCCGAGACCCATGGCGATCTGCCGGCGGTTCACAGCGCGCTGGGCGACCTGATGCGCACGCTCGACCGCTATGAAGAGGCCGCGGCGGCCTATGATCGCGCGTTGGAGGGGTTTCCCCAGGAGGACGAGAGCCAGTGGTTCCTCTATTACGCGCGCGGCATCTGTCACGAACGGATCAAGGACTGGCCCGCGGCCGAGGCCGATTTCCGCAAGGCGCTCGAACTCAACCCGGGGCGGCCCGAGGTGCTCAACTACCTGGGCTACTCGCTGGTCGAACGACGCGAGAATCTCGACGAGGCATTGGCGATGATCGAAGAGGCCGTCGCCGAACAGCCCGACTCGGGCTACATCGTCGACAGCCTCGGCTGGGCGCTTTATCGGCTTGGCCGCTATGAAGAGGCGGTAGGCCATATGGAGCGCGCGACCGAGTTGATGCCGGTCGATCCCATCGTGAACGACCACCTGGGCGATGTCTATTGGGCGGTCGGGCGTTTCCGCGAGGCAGAATTCCAGTGGCGGCGCGCGCTTTCCTTCGTCGAATACGGTGATGCCACCGAAGATGCCGATCCCGACCGGATCCGCCGCAAGATCGAGGTCGGGCTGGATCAGGTCCTCGAGGAAGAAGGTGCCAAGCCGCTGCGCGTGGCCGATGGCGAGTGAGGCCAGCCGGAGCGTCGCCGAGGCGCTCGCGCCGGCCAAGATCAACCTCACCCTGCATGTAACCGGGCAGCGCGCGGATGGGTATCACCTGCTCGACAGCCTGGTGATGTTCGCCGACCTGGGCGACCGGCTCGGCGTGGCATTGGCCGATGCGCCCGTGTTGACCGTCACCGGGCCCATGGCGGCGGGTGTGCCGCTGGACGGGGACAACCTCGCGCTCAGGGCGGCGGCGCATATGGGGGTGAACGCGGCGGTCACGCTGGAAAAACACCTTCCGGCCGCGGCGGGCATCGGGGGCGGATCGTCGGATGCCGCGGCCGCGTTGCGGGCCCTTGCCGCGCTGTCCGGGCAGGCTCTGCCCGAGGACGCGGAACGGCTGGGCGCGGACGTGCCGGCCTGCCTCTTCGGGCGCGCGGTGCGGATGCGCGGTGTGGGGGAGTGGCTCACCCCATATGGCGGCGCTCCGGCGTTGCCGGCGCTTCTGGTCAATCCGGGTGTTGAATTGTCCACCGCTCGGGTCTTTGCCGGGCTTGAACACCGCGACAACCCGCCCATGCCCGAGAGCCTGCCGCGCTTTGCGACCCCGCGCGCCATGGCCGGGTGGCTTGCGACCATGCGCAACGATCTCGAAGCCCCGGCGCGCGCGCTTTCGCCGATTGTCGGCACAGCGCTCGACGCGCTGCGCGCCACGGCAGGGGCGCATCTGGTGCGCATGTCCGGCTCGGGCGCGACGGTGTTCGCGATCTACGACACCGGTGGCGAGGCGGGCGCCGCAGCAGAGGTGATTCGCGCCGCTCATCCCGGCTGGTGGGTGCAGCCGGTCACGCTCGGCTAGGGGGATCGTGAATGTCGGCTGCGTAATAGCCGCGTCATATTGGCCGTTTACTGCCGCGTGCGCCCATGGCCCTTGAAGATGTTCCAATATCGGCTACCTTTGACTGAAGCAAAGGAAAGGGGGCATTTCATGCCGAAACTTATCCGGATGTATATCATCAACGTATTGATCGGCTTTGCCATCGCGGCGGGTTTCGTCGTGATGCTGCTTTATTTCAATATCGCCAACCTGTGGCACCTCGTGACTCATTCCGACATGGGCTGGCTCGCCGTGCTGATCCTGTGGATCTCCAACGGAGTCATCTTTGCCGGTGTGCAGTTCGGCATCGCGGTCATGCGGATGAAGGATGACGATGACGACGGTCCCGGTGGCGGCCTGCGCGAACGGGTCACACCGCCCGAACGCGAGCCGGTGCTGGTGCGCGTGCCGGCGGGCAAGCCGCGCCGCAACTGACGAACCTGATCGTTCGACTTGCGAAAACGCACCCCGAGGGGTGCGTTTTTCGTTTGGGGGTGGGAAAAGCGGCGGAACCACCCGGACCGTGGGGTTATCTCATTCCCGAGGACCTGTTTGCACAGGTGGGCGCCAGGTAACGAGGCCAGGACCACGACAGAGCCAGCTCCCTCGGAAGTATTTAAGGCCACCGGAATGCAACCGTGTCACGAGAGGGGCAGAACCGCCAACTCCTACCTAGGTGCCACGGGGGCGCTCGGCAAGGGGCAAATCCCATCACCTGCCTGACCAGCAGTTCCTGACCGGGCTTGCTTCGTGTTCATCTTTTGTTCATAGTTTCCGCATGACCGATCCGTTGCTTACCGATCCGCTTCAGCCCGGCCAGCTTCTCGCGCGCGGCGTGTGCCGTCATCTCTGGAGCCATGATTTCGCGACGATCGAGGAATTCACGCCCGAGCGTGGCAAACGTGTCGACGTGATGGCGCTTGGACCCAGGGGCGAGATCTGGGTGATCGAATGCAAGTCGAGCCGCGTCGATTTCACTTCGGACCGGAAATGGAACGGTTACCTGGAATGGTGCGACCGCTATTTCTGGGCGGTGGACGTGGATTTCCCGACCGAACTCTTGCCCGATGACACCGGGCTGATCATCGCCGATGCCTACAGTGCCGAACTGATCCGCATGGGCCCCGAAGAGAAGCTGCCTCCCGCCCGGCGCAAGGCGCTCACCCTGCGATTCGCCAGACAGGCGGCGCGCCGGTTGCAGGGATTGCGCGATCCGCGGGTGTGAAGCGCGCCCCCTACTTCTTGCGCGCCCGGGCCGCGCGGGCGGCGGCCATGATTTCCTCGGCGATCTCCTCGGCTTCTTCGGGTTCGAAATCCATCGGTATCTCGGTGCTGCCCGCCTCGACGAAGAGCCGCACCATGCCCGTGTCGGTCGGGCCGATCTGCAGATTTGCCTCGATGTCGCGTTCGTCGTTGATGCCCATGGCGGTGCCCTCGTGATGTTGTCGCTTCGGGATGCGACGTTTGCAGCTAGCGAGTTTGCCCTTGCGATGCAAGACCCGCGGGCGCAATCTCGGCCCCCATGAACGACGTGATCCTGCGAGATTTCGAGACCGGCGACGCCGATTGGCTGGTCGAGCAGCACGGCGTGCTTTATGCGCGCGACGAGGGCTTTGACCGGACCTTCGCGGCGCTCGTGGCCGAGATCCTGGCCGATTTCATCCGCCACCACGATCCCGCCTGCGAACGTGGGTGGATCGCCGAAGAGGGCGGCAAAAGGCTGGGCTCGATCTTCTGTGTGCGGCTGGATGAAGCGACCGCGAAACTGCGGCTTTTCCTTCTTTTGCCCGAGGCACGGGGCAGGGGGCTGGGGCGCCATCTGCTCGACACCTGCATGGCTTACGCGCGCGACCGGGGCTATCGGCAGATGCGGCTCTGGACCCATGAAAGTCACCGCGCGGCCTGTGTCCATTATGCCCGCACCGGCTGGCGCCGCGTTTCGTCGAAACCCGTGCGCGCCTTCGGTATCGACCTCGTCGAGCAGGAATGGGAAATCGACCTCTAGGCGGCATTCCGGGCTTGCCCCGGCACGGACGGCCCCGCCCACCCACCCGCCGCCCGTGCCGGGGCAAGGGGCCGTCCCGAACCCGTCATGCGATCCCGGAGGGTGGGAACATGAGTATTTTTGCCAAGAAAGAGACAAGGGTCGGGCAGGGTGAATCCGATTCCGCGCAACGGGCCATAACCCCCTTGCATTTGGGCCCGCACAAAGCTAAATCGCCCCCCAGTGCCGCCTTAGCTCAGTTGGTTAGAGCGCTGGATTGTGGATCCAGAGGTCCCCTGTTCAAGCCAGGGAGGCGGTACCATCATTCCCCGGTCGTGATCTCGATCTCCTGAACCAGAGCACCGGTGTCGGGGCTGTAGATCAGGATGCGGTCATCCTCGGTCACCACGGCATACCATGTTTCGGACTGGGTAAAGGCCACCGCCTTCGCACCCTCGGGCAGGGTGATCCGTTCGGGCAGGGGCGGAGGGCTGGTCTGGAGCCTGATGACAAGGAGCGTGATGATGACTAGAACACCCACGATCATCGTCGCGGTCAGGACCGTGACTAGGACGCGCAGGAATTTCAGCGTCCGCGTATCCACCGCCTGGGGAGTGTCATCCATTGGCTGAAACCCGTCTCTGCTTTGCCATCGCGGCCGATCCGCCCAACCGCCTTGATAAGGCGCTTTCGCGCGATGTGCCAGAGGCGGCGTCGCTGTCACGCTCGCGCCTTGCGCGGCTGCTGGCCGGGGGGGCGGTGCGCGTCAACGGTGACGTGGCCGACAATCCCAAGGCACGCGTGGCCGAGGGCGATCGGGTCGAGATCATGCTGGAAGAGCCCAGCGAAAGCCATATCGGCCCCGAGGACATCCCGCTGAACGTGGTCTACGAGGATGGCGAACTGATCGTGATCGACAAGCCCGCCGGCATGGTCGTGCATCCCGCGCCCGGCACGCCGCAGGGCACGCTGGTGAATGCGCTCCTGCATCACTGCGGCACGACGCTTTCGGGGGTGGGGGGCGTGGCCCGGCCCGGCATCGTGCACCGCATCGACAAGGACACCTCGGGCCTGCTGGTGGTGGCCAAGTCCGACCGCGCGCATCAGGGGTTGGCCGCGCAATTCGAGAAACACAGCGTCATCCGGCATTACCTCGCCATCGTCCACGGCGTCCCCGAGGCCAGCGATCCGCGCCTGCGCGGCACCCGCGGCGTGAGTTTCGAGACCGGCAACATCATGAAGGTCACCAGCGGCCTGGCCCGTCACAAGCATGACCGCCAGCGCCAGGCGGTGCTGTTCGACGGTGGCCGACACGCCGTGACCCGCGCGCGCGTTCTGGAGAGCTTCGGCACGCCGCCGGCGCTGGCGCTGGTCGAATGCTGGCTGGAAACCGGCCGCACGCACCAGATCCGTGTGCACATGGCCCATGCCGGCCACGGCCTGGTGGGTGATCCGGTCTATGGCGGGCGGCGCAAGCTGCCCTTGCGCGCCTTGTCCCCTGCCGGGCTGGCGGCGGCGCGTGATTTCCCGCGCCAGGCACTGCATGCCGCCACGTTGGGGTTCGTCCATCCCGTGACCGGCGACCAGATGCAATTCACCTCGCCCCTGCCGATGGACATGGCCCGGCTTATCGACGCGCTGCGCGGGGCCGTGCGGGCATCGAACGCACCCGGCAAAAACTGATCCAACCGTGCCGGTCGGCAGTATCTGGATCAGTGATGTGCACGACAGCGTGAGAAGTCTGACATATGGGATGCAACCGGCGACCGAATACCCTAGTGTTTTCGTAACGCTTCCAGGCCATGGTCTTGAATCATTCTAAATCAATACTTAACTTTATGTTAAGTCGATAAACATCGGAAGGGACAATCGAATCATGAGCAACTATGCAAATCTCCCGGTCCCCACACCCGAAGGCGGGCTGAACCGCTACATGCAGGAAATCCGCAAGTTTCCGCTTCTGGAACCGGAGGAGGAATACATGCTGGCCAAGCGCTGGGTCGAGGATCAGGACACCGAGGCCGCGCACAAGATGGTCACCTCGCACCTGCGCCTCGCGGCCAAGATCGCGATGGGTTATCGTGGCTATGGCCTGCCCCAGGCCGAGGTGATCTCCGAGGCCAATGTCGGCCTCATGCAGGCGGTCAAACGCTTTGACCCAGAACGCGGCTTTCGCCTTGCGACCTATGCGATGTGGTGGATCCGCGCCTCGATCCAGGAATATATCCTGCGCTCCTGGAGCCTTGTGAAGCTGGGCACCACCAGCGCGCAGAAGAAGCTCTTTTTCAACCTGCGCAAGGCCAAGGCCCGGATCGGCGCGCTCGAAGACGGCGACATGCGCCCCGAGAACGTCAAGAAGATCGCCCATGATCTCGGCGTGACCGAGGACGAGGTGATCTCGATGAACCGTCGCCTGTCGGGCGGCGATGCCTCGCTCAACGCGACCGTGGGTCAAGAGGGCGAAGGCACGATGCAGTGGCAGGACTGGCTCGAGGATGAATCCGCCGACCAGGCTTCGGACTACGAGGCGCGCGACGAGCTTGAGGCGCGGCGCGAATTGCTGGCGGTCGCGATGGACGTGCTCAATGAGCGCGAGCGCGACATCCTGACCCAACGCCGGCTGAGCGACGAAGCGGTCACGCTCGAAGACCTGTCGGGCCAGTACAATGTAAGCCGCGAACGTATCCGCCAGATCGAGGTGCGGGCATTCGAGAAACTGCAAGAACGGATGCGCGAACTGGCTGCCGAGCGGGGCATGGCGCCCGCCGCCTGATCCCCCGGGCCGTGGGAAGATTGCTGCCGTGCTCGGCAACGCGCTTTGCCGGCTGACATACGACTGGTTTGACAGATCATATCCGGTCGCTCTCGGCCTTTGGATATCCGACGAAAGGACACACCGATGAAACCCGTCAAGACGCTCATACTGCTGGCCAGTGAATCCCGTTTGCGGCTTTGCGCCAATTCGGGCGTGGGCAAGGGGGTGGACGAAATCGCCGCGCGGACCATCGAGGAATTCGACGATATCGCGCGGCGATATGCCGATGCGCCGGGCCAGCAGCGGGCCGCGCCCGGGATGGCAGGACACGAATTCGAGCGTCCCACCTCGGAACGGCGCCAGAAACGCGAAGATTTCGCGACCCATGTCCTTGAGATGACGACCGAGGCGTTCGAAGCGGGCGGGTATGACCGCTTGCTGATCGCGGCGCCGCCCGCGATGCTGGGTGCGCTGCGCGACGAGATGTCCGAGAAGCTCAAATCCGTGCTCCTTGCCGATCTCGACAAGGATCTCACCAAACTGCCGCTGGCCGATCTGCCCGGTCACCTGGAAGACATTATCGCGCTCTGACAGACGGTGGCGCGGGCCGTGTGGCCCGGTTTGGCGATGGTCTTGGCCCGCGCTTGTGGTATATCTGTGCGCAGACCATACCTCGTCAGCCGATGGAGCCGCACTTGGACGCCGAAGACAAACTCTCCGGTCGCCTGCATGGCGAACAGTTCGAGCCCGAACAACCGGATTCGATCCCGCTTCGCATTCTCTACTCGATCCTGATCGCGATGATGCTCAGCGTCAGCCATACTGTGCTTGGCGTTCTGACCGTGATCCAGATCGTGATCATGTTGCTGAGCAAGGGCAAGCCGAATCCCAACATTGCCGAATTCGGCACCGGTCTCGGGGTCTGGATGGCCAAGGCCGCCCGCTACATGACGGGCTCCAACGTCAAGCCATGGCCCTGGACCGAACTCGACTGACGCTGCCGCACAACAGGCCCCGGCCACTCACAACGCCCGCCAGCCGATATCGCGGCGGCAGAACCCTTGGGGCCAGTCGATCCTGTCGATCATCGCATAGGCCCGATCTCGCGCCTCCTGCAAGCTCGCGCCGCGCGCGGTGATGTTCAGAACCCGCCCGCCATTGGCCACGAACTGGCCTCGCTCTCGCGCGGTGCCCGCGTGAAACACCATCTGGAACGAATCCTCGGGGCATTCTTCCAGCCCGCCGATCACGCTGCCCTTTTCATAAGCGCCGGGATAGCCCTCTGCCGCCATCACCACCGTCATCGCGTGATCGGCGGCCCAGTTGACCGAACAGTCCGAAAGTCGCCCCTCTGCTGCCGCCTGCATCAGGTCAAAGACCTGTGCGCCGAGGCGCATCATCAGAGCCTGGCACTCCGGGTCACCGAAGCGTACGTTGTATTCCACCAGTCGGGGCTGCCCGTCGCGGATCATCAACCCCACGTAAAGCACCCCCTGGTAGGGCGTGCCGCGCCGCGCCATTTCCTTCAGCGTCGGATAGACGATCTCGTCCATGGTCTTCTGCGCCACCGCGTCAGTCAGCACCGGGGCGGGGGAATAGGCGCCCATCCCGCCGGTATTGGGGCCGGTGTCGCCTTCGCCCACCCGCTTGTGGTCCTGCGCCGTGCCGATGGGCAGCGCGTCCTCGCCATCGCACAGGACGAAGAACGATGCCTCCTCGCCCTCCATGAATTCCTCGATCACCACTTCGGCCCCGGCCTCTCCGAATGCGCCGCCGAACATGTCCTCGAGCGCCTCCAGCGCCTGATCGACGGTTTCGGCCACGACAACGCCCTTGCCCGCGGCCAGCCCGTCGGCCTTGATCACGATCGGCGCCCCGTGCTCTCTGACATGGGCCCGCGCCGCCGCGTGATCGGTGAAATGGGCATAGCCCGCCGTCGGCGCGCCCGCCGCGTCGCAGATCGCCTTGGTAAAGCTCTTCGAGGCTTCCAGCCGTGCTGCCGCCGCCGAGGGGCCGAAGACCGAGATCCCTGCCGCGCGCAACCGGTCGGCCACCCCCGCGGCCAGCGGCGCCTCGGGGCCGACGATCACGAAATCAATGGCGTTCTGCTCGGCGAAGGTGGCGACGGCCCCCGGGTCCATGATGTCGAGCCGCGCGCATTCCGCGATCTGGGCGATGCCCGCATTGCCCGGCGCCACGATGAGCTTGTCGCATTTGGGGTTCTGCATCACCGCCCAGGCAAGGGCATGTTCCCGCCCGCCGCCGCCGAGAATGAGGATGTTCATGGGCTGCCCTTCCGCTTGGCCTTTGCTGGGCGGCGTTCTAAGGTCGGACGCGACAAGACACAAGCGAGGCCGAATGTCCGACCTGATCGACGACCCATCCCCAGGCAAGAACGAACCCGAGTTCACCGTCTCGGAGTTCTCGAACGCGATCAAGCGCGTGATCGAGGGCGAGTTCGGTCATGTCCGCATCCGCGGCGAGATCGGCCGCGTGTCGCGCCCGCGCTCGGGCCATGTCTATCTCGACCTCAAGGATGACCGCTCGGTCCTGTCGGGCGTGATCTGGAAAGGGGTGGCCGCGCGCCTCTCGGTCCAGCCCGAGGAAGGCATGGAGATGGTGGCGACCGGCCGCATCACCACCTTCGGCGGGCAGTCGCGCTACCAGATCGTGATCGAGGATCTGAAACCGGCGGGGCTGGGCGCGCTGATGGCGATGCTGGAAAAGCGCAAGGCCGCGCTTGCCGCCGAGGGGCTCTTTGCGCCCGAGCGCAAGCGGAAACTGCCCTACCTGCCCGAGGTGATCGGGGTCGTGACCTCGCCCTCGGGCGCGGTGATCCGCGACATCCTGCACCGGCTGCGCGATCGCTTCCCGCGCAAGGTGCTGATCTGGCCCGTGGCGGTGCAGGGCGAGAAATGCGCGCCCGAGGTGGCGAACGCGATCCGCGGCTTCAACGCGCTTGAACCCGGTGGGCGCATCCCGCGCCCCGACCTTCTGATCGTGGCGCGCGGCGGGGGCAGCATCGAGGATCTCTGGGGCTTCAACGAGGAAGTGGTCGCCCGCGCCGCCGCCGCGTCGGACATTCCGCTCATTTCCGCGGTGGGGCACGAGACCGACACCACGCTGATCGACTTCGTTTCCGACAAGCGCGCGCCGACCCCCACCGCGGCGGCCGAGCTGGCCGTGCCGGTGCGGCTCGACCTTCTGGCCTGGGTCGAGGGGCAGGGCGCGCGCATGTCCCATGCGGCGGGACAGGGCATCGCCGCGCGCGGCCAGCGCCTGCGCGATCTGGCGCGCGCTCTGCCCCGGCCGCAAACCCTGACCGAAGGTGCCGCGCAACGGCTCGACCGCGCGGGTGAGCGGCTTCCGGCTGCGCTCATCACCGGTGTGCAACGCCGCAAGGTGCGTCTCTCCGAGGCGGCGGGCGGGCTGCGCCCGGCCACGTTGCGCCGCCAGATCGGGCAGGAAGGGCGGCATCTGGCCGCGCTCGCTCCGCGGCTTCGCGCCGGGCTGCTTCAGACCATCCGCGCCCGACGCGATGCGCTGGGCCACCGCGCCGACCGGTTGACCCTCACGCCGATCACCCGCGACATCGCGCGCAAAAGCGAAGGGCTGCAATCGCTTGCCCAGCGGGTTGCCGAGGCGGGCCAGCGCCGCATCGCCGAGACGCGTCGCCGTCTCGACGCGCTGGACCGGCTGCACGAGACGCTGGGCTACAAGGCCACGCTCAAACGCGGCTATGCCGTGGTGCGCGGCGAGGCGGGGGTGCTCACCACGAAATCAGCCGCCGAAACGGCCGGCGCGCTCGAAATCGAGTTCCAGGACGGACGGCTGAAAATCGGCGGTGGCACCACGTCGAAGGCGCGCAAGCCCGGCAAGCCACCCGAACAGGGCAGCCTGTTCTGAGGTTTCGGGACAAATTGCACGACGCAGGCGCAAGGAGCACCCGACCGCGGCCCTGTGCTGCCCTCTCGCCAGGGTCTGGGCGAACCTGACTTGCTCCAAACCCATCAACACTTCAACCCGAGACCGCTTCGTCAAACACCCACTTCCGGCCCCTCGCACTGCAAGGGTTGACGCGTCTGCTGCATCTCGAAAAGCTCGGTCGCCCCCGATTGGCCCATGAACCGCGCGTTCAGTCCGCCGTCGTCCTGTTCGAACACCCAGCAATGCGGTTCGGGCGTATCCTCGTAGACGAAACAGATCATCCCATCGGCCTCGTACCAATGCCCCTCCATGCAACGACCATCCAGAAACGACCAGCGCACCCGCCGACCGTCGAGGTATTCCTCGGCGCCATAGGGCTGCCCGTCCTCGCCATAGTAAAACGTCTTGCCCCGGGTCAGCGCATCGAACGCGTCGGCATCCAGCGGTTCGCCAGCCGCGGCGATGCTGCCCCACAGCCCGAAGAACAGAATGAAAAGCCACCTCATGGGGCGCACCCTAACCGCTTTGCCCAATCTGTGAAAGTGCGCGCCGCATGACCCGGTGCCAGAGCGGCGGGACAAGCGCGATCACCGCCATCACCGGAAGCGCATGGGGCAGCATCGGCATGGTCTTGCGCAGGCGCAGCCCCGGATAGGGCCGGCTCGGATGCAGATGGTGGTCGGAATGGCGCGGCGCGTTGACCATCAGGGCCGAGGAAAACCAGTGCGGCGTGTTCCAGCTATGCGCGTCGCTCACCGGCTCGGGCCGCCCGTCCGCCCCGTGTCTTCGCCGCAGCCCGTAATGCTGCACGTAATCGGCGAGCAGGATCTGCAACTGCGCGTAAAGCGCAAGGACCAGGAACGCCGCCAGCCCCCTGGCCCCGAAGATCAGCGCCGATGCGAGCACGAAGCCCGCCGCACCGCCGACATACTGAACATAGGGGTGCCCGATCCACGGTTTGCCCGCCCGCCTGCGGCGCGTGCTTTCGGCGCGCAAGCCGGCCATGAACGACCCCGCCCAGGCGCGCGGCGCAAAGCGCCAGAACCCCTGGCCCCGCCGCGCCGAATTGGGGTCGGCCTCGGTGCCGACATGGGCATGATGCACCAGGACATGGGCCGAGGCATGATGCCCGAAGAGCATCGAGACATAGACCCAGCGCCCCAACAGCCGGGGCATGCGGGCAGCGCGGTGAATGAGCTCATGCGCGTTCGGGTGGCTGACCTGCCCCAGCCAGAGCGCCGCCGCGATCACCGTGGCCACCGCACTGGCCCAGCCATGATTGCCCCAGGCCACCGCCGCAGGCACGGCCCCCAGCACCGCGAAATGCGCAAGGCCCAGCCCCACCGACAGCCCTTTGCCCGCGGGAAACTCGGCCCCTTCCGCGCGCTCCGGCAAGAGCCGCGGGACATAGCGGTCAAGCGCCGCCGTCAACCCGGTCATGTAGACCAGCGCCGCCCACCCCCAAACTCCACCGAGACCCGCCGCCAGCAGGATCAGACCCACCGGCAACAGCGTGGCCAGGGCAAAAAGGCTCATCTGCATCGGGCGGTCCTTTCATGATGCGCGGCGCATCCGGCCAGAGCATGTGGCCTCTGACCGGGCGGGGTGAGTTCGAGCAAGCGCAACATGCCCCGAAGGATAGAACCGCCCGCATCCACGCGCAATCGCCCCCGTTCGGCTGGCCCCGGTCGGGTGATCGCGCGTGCCGAAGCGCCCTTCAACCGGGCAATTTCGCCCGGAACCGGACCCGTGCCCTGGCCCGCAGGTCGCAATGGCGCCTTTTCCTTCCGGTCAAGGCGTATTAACTGGGAGGAAAAGCCGGAGTCTCTCAATGTCGTTTTTCCGAAAACTCAAGGATCGCCTGTTCAAATCCTCTTCCAAGCTCGAAGAGGGTCTGGATGCGATCGTCGAGGACGGGGGCGTCGAGGAAGAGATCGAGGTCGAAACCCCCGACGAGCAGCCGGACCCGGACAGGAAACCCGACCCGGAAACAACGCCCGATGCCGAACCCGAATCGGAGCCCGCGCCAGAAGACGAGCCCGAACCGGAGCCCGATCCCTTCCCCGAACCGGCCCCCGAGGAGCCGACCGAGCCCGAGCCGCAACCCGAGCCCGAGCCGAGCCCCGACGATGAACCGGCCCCGCCCGAACAGCCACCGTTCGAAGACCCGGCACCATCCCCCGCCCCCGAGGAATTTCCCGCGCCGCCGCAGGTCGAACCCGAGCCCCTGCCCGAACCCACGCCCGAACCCGAGCCGGTCCCGGCACCGGACGAGCCCGGCCAGCCCGCCCCCGAGGAAGAGCCCGAGGGCGACCCCGACACCGGGCCGGAGGAAATTCCCCCGGGCGGGGACCCGCTCCCCGATCCCGCCCCCGAGGAGTCACCGGACGACAGCCCCGAGGAGTCTCCGCAACCCGTCGATCCCGCACCCGGACAGGCGCCGCTCGAAATCCCCGAACCCGGCCCGGACGAGCTTTCCGGGTCCGTCACGACCGATCCGACCGAACGGCGGCCCGGCTTTCTCTCGCGCCTTCTGCGTCGTGAACGCAAAACCGTCACCCGGCGGGTGCTCGACGATGACATGCTCGAACAGATCGAGGAGCTGCTCATCGCCTCGGACATGGGCGTCGATACCGCGCTGCGCGTCACCGCCAACATGGCCGAGGGCCGCTTTGGCACGCGGGTCTCGACGCAGGAGATCAAGGAGCTTCTTGCCGCCGAGATTGCCCGCGTGATGGACGCGGTCGCCCGCCCGATGCCGCTCTATCCCGACACGCCGCAGGTGGTGCTGGTGGTCGGCGTGAACGGCTCGGGCAAGACCACAACCATCGGCAAGCTGGCCGCGCAGTTCAAGGCCGCGGGCAAGAGCGTGATCATCGCCGCGGGCGACACGTTCCGCGCCGCGGCGGTCGAACAGTTGCAGGTGTGGGGCGCGCGCGCCGGCGTGCCGGTGCTCACCGCGCCCGAAGGCTCCGACCCGGCAAGCCTTGCCTATGACGCGCTTTCCAGGGCGCGTGCCGACGGCGCCGACCTGCTGATGATCGACACTGCCGGGCGGCTCCAGAACCGCAAGGATCTGATGGAGGAGCTGGCCAAGATCGTCCGCGTCCTGCGCAAGCTCGATCCGACCGCGCCGCACAACACGCTCCTGGTCCTCGACGCCACCACCGGCCAGAACGCCCTCAACCAGGTCGAGGTGTTCCGCCAGATCGCCGATGTGAGCGGCCTCGTGATGACCAAGCTCGACGGCACCGCCAAGGGCGGCGTGCTGGTCGCGCTGGCGGATAAGTTCGGCCTGCCGATCCATGCCATCGGGGTGGGCGAACAGATCGACGACCTCGCCCCCTTCGATCCCGAAGAGTTTGCCGCCGCCCTGACCGGGCTCGAACGCAAGGCATGATCTTCGTGCCCGACCTCTCGATCCTCCCTTCATCTCGTATGGGAATACGCGGCGCGGGTCGCGCATGAGCGACTGGCTCATCTCCCTGGAAGGCACCGCGGCGGGCAAGCAACTCGCCACCTTCCTGGCACTCAGCGCGGCATTGCTGCACGCGATCTTCGGCGCGCTGCAAAAGGGGCGCTATGATCCGTGGCTTTCGCGCGGATCGATCGACGGCGCCTATGGCCTGATGGCAGCCCCCTTCGCGCTTTTCGTCGTGCCCTGGCCCGAGCCGCACATGTGGCCGATCTTCGCCGCCGCCTACGTGATCCATACCGTCTACAAGCTCCTGCAGGCCCAGGCCTATTCCAAGGGCGCCTACACGGTCGTTTACCCGGTGGTGCGCGGCACCGGCCCGCTTTTCACCGTGTTCGGCGCGTGGCTGCTCTTCGGCGAGGTCTTCAACGCTGTGCAATGGGCGGGCGTCGCGACGCTCCTTGCCGGTATCTACGGGCTTGCACTTTATAACCTGCGCACCATCACGCTCGATCGCGACACGATGCCGTTGGCGCTGGGGCTGGCGGTGGTGACCGGGCTTTTCGTGGCCCTCTATACCACCTGGGATGCATACGGCATCCGCGCCACGGCCGACCCGTTCACCTTCCTTGCCTGGCTCTTCTTCATCGACGGGCTGACCTTTCCGGTGATTGCCGGGCTGCGCTACCGCGCGATGCTCTCGCCACCACCGCTGGCGCCTCTCTTGCGCATGGGGGTGCTGGGCGGGCTCATCGCCTTTGCCAGCTTTGGGTCGATCATGCTGGCCACGCGGCTCGACAAGGTGGGGCAGGCGGCGGTGCTGCGCGAAACCTCGACCGTTTTCGCCGCCCTCATCGCCTGGCTGATGCTGGGCGAGCGCACCGGACCACGGCGAATCGCCCTTATGGCCTTGATCGCCGCCGGAGCCGTGATAGTTGAGTTGGGTGGATAGGAGCGACACACCCATGGCAGAGCCGCGAGAAATCAACCCGATGCTGAAAATGGCCCTCGAACTGGGCCCGGTTCTGGCCTTTTTCGTCGCCTATCTCTGGCTCAAGGATCACGTCTTCATCATCGCGGGCACCGACTATTCTGGCTTCATCCTGGTGACGGCGGGTTTCGTGCCGCTGATGATGGTGAGCACCGGAATCCTGTGGAAACTCACCGGCCATCTCAGCCGGATGCAACTCTTCACGCTGGTGCTGGTGGTGATCTTCGGCGGGCTCACGGTCTGGCTCAACGATCCGCGCTTCATCAAGATGAAGCCGACGATCCTCTATCTCGCTTTTGGCGGAATCCTCGGTTTCGGTCTCCTGCGCGGCAAATCGCTCCTGCGGGTGGTGATGGACACGATGGTGCCCCTCACCCACGCGGGCTGGATCATCCTCACCCGCCGGTTGATGTTCTTCTTCTTCGGCCTCGCCATTGCCAACGAACTGGTCTGGCGCCTGATGTCCGAAGCCGCCTGGGTCAATTTCAAGACCTTCGGCCTCACCGCCGCGATCTTCATCTTCTTCATGACCCAGGGCGGCCTTTTCCGCGATTACGGCACTGGCGAGGGTGACGATGATTCGCAAGCCTGAGGCTGTTGCGCGTGATCGAATTCATTTCGCCCGGGCTGCTTGCAGTCCGGGCAGCGCCCGACCCGCACCATGGGCGGGCGCTTCACGCCCACCCCGGGCCGGGCGCTGCCCTTTCTTTGGGTGTCGGCCGAATTCCAATCGACGCAACATACTACAACATCCGCGCGCCCGGTTTCCGGTTTTTCGGCAAAAATCCCCTCATCCCTTCCGACCGAAGAGAACCCCGTGGCTCTCCTTGTTCTCCTGCGGGGTCTGGCGCAGCTCGGCATGAAGCGCCCGTCCTGCCTTGACCCCCGGACGGCTGCCCACCGCCTCCAGCCAGCGGGCGAAATGCGGCTTGTCGTCCAGTGTCTGCTGCTGCCCTTCCCACAGCGACGCCCAGGGCCAGATCGCCATGTCGGCGATCGAATAGAAATCGCCCGCAACGTATTCGTTTTCCGCCAGCCGCGTATCGAGAACCTTGTAGAGCCGTGCCACTTCGCCGCGATAGCGGTCCTGCGCATAGGGAAGCACATGCGGCGGGTCCATCACGGGTGCGTATTTCAGGAAATGATGCGCCTGCCCCGCCATCGGCCCGACACCGCCCATCTGCCACATCAGCCATTCCTCGACGGCGATCTGCTCGCGCTCGGATGACCCGTAGAACCGCCCCGTCTTGCGCGCAAGGTACATCAGGATCGCGCCGGATTCGAACACCGAGACCGGCGCGCCCCCCGGCCCTTCGGGATCGACGATCGCCGGCATCCTGTTGTTGGGCGAAATCGCCAGGAACTCCGGCGCGAACTGCGCGCCCTTGCCGATATTGACCAGCTTCACCGCGTAAGGCAGCCCCATCTCCTCCAGCGCGATGGAGGCTTTCCACCCGTTCGGCGTGGGCCAGAAATAAAGCTCGACAGGTTCGGTCATGACACAACTCCCTTTCGGGCGTCATGATGGCGCATTTCGCCCCATTGGCAAGAGCGCGAGCGACGGCCGCCACGTGACCGCCGCGCCCCGGGGCGGCTCGGGCGCGGCCACCCGCAGCGCGTCGAGCGGGATCGCGTCGGCCTGCCGCATCAGGGTCGCATAGAACGGCAAGGCACCCCGGCGCAGATAGGGCGACCAGTGACAGACTGCCGGCCGCGTCTCTCCCAGCGGATGACCCAGCGCCGCCAGCCGCTCGACCACGTCCTGCTGGTCGAGGCGCAGCGTCACCCGTCTCGGCCCATCGAGCGGCATGCGCCCCAGCACCCGGTCACCGGGTTTCAAACGCCGCCGCTGCACAGGGCCGACCAGCCGTTCCAGCATAATGTCGAACCCGGCATTCTCGCGCCCTGTCACCGCGATGACGTTGGCTTGCCGGCCCGCGCCCCGGGCCAGCGCCGCCTCGGCCGCGCTGCGAAACTCGGCCGGGTTGAGCAATATCGCCCGCCCGACCGTGCCCGGTTGGAGCTGCGCCATGGCCCGCATGACCACCCGCGCCCCAAGGCTGTGACCGATCGCATGCACCGTCCGTCCCGGCGCTGCCGCGCGGATCACCCGCACCGCGCGCGCCAGTGCCCGCCCGGCAAGCGCGGCCCGGCGATAGGCATCCCAGATCGTGCCGCGCGCCTCCCAGCCGAAGGCGAGGCCAAGCCCCTCATCCGCCGCGCCGCTGCCGAATCCCAGCCCCCGGGGCCAGCTTTTCGCCTTCCAGCTCGGGCCGTCCTCCATCGCCAGGATATGCGCATGCGGGCAATGCGCCCCGTATCCGGGCCGGAAACTGAAACCGTGCACCATCACGATCACCGGTCCGGTGCTGTCCCGCGCGGCCCGGGCCAGCGCGCCCTCTGCCGATCCCTCGGCGCGATGCAGCACCAGCCCCGCATCGGCAGAATTCACCCGGATCACAGGCATCCGACCTTCTCCCACAACATCTTGTGGGTCTGCTATCGCGCAGCCCCATGAAACCCGCGTGAAACATGGATTACAAATCCATGACGTTGCCAGGGCGCCACGAATCGAATTGACGCGCGACCGTCCCGCGATTACACGCACCCCGTGGCGATTTGTTACCGGATTGCGGGCCACGTTAAACATGCCGCTAAAGAGGTCATCGCAGGGCTGCCCCCCGTCGCATGACCGCGACCGGGGGTTTTTTCATGGGGGTCCGCCCCCGAAAGGAGCGCGTGATGAGCGACAAATGGAATGCCCGAACCGCACTGGTGCATGGCGGCACCCGCCGCTCGCAATATGGCGAGGTGAGCGAGGCGATCTTCCTCACCCAGGGGTTCGTCTACGAGAGCGCCGAAGCCGCCGAGGCCCGCTTTGTCGAGGCCGGAGCCGACGAATTCATCTATGCCCGCTACGGCAACCCCACCGTGGCGATGTTCGAAGAGCGGATCGCGCGGCTCGAAGGGGCCGAGGATGCCTTTGCCACCGCCTCCGGTATGGCCGCCGTCAATGCCGCGCTCATGTCCTGCCTCAAGGCCGGCGATCACGTTGTTGCCGCCCGCGCGCTCTTCGGTTCCTGCCTCTACATCCTCGAAGACCTGTTGCCCCGTTTCGGCGTCGAGGTGACATTCGTCGACGGCACCGATCTGGGCCAGTGGCGCGCCGCCATCCGCCCCGGCACCCGCGCCGTCTTTTTCGAGTCCACCGCCAACCCCACGCTCGAAGTGATCGACATCCGCGCGGTGGCCGACATCGCGCACGAAGACGGTGCGCTGGTCATTGTCGACAACGTCTTTGCCACCCCGGTCTTTTCCCGCGCCATCGCGCTCGGCGCCGACGTGGTGGTCTATTCCGCGACCAAGCACATCGACGGGCAGGGCCGCGCGCTGGGCGGCGTGGTGCTCGGCACGCATGATTTCATCCGCAAGACGGTCGAACCCTACATGAAACATACCGGCGGCGCGATGTCGCCCTTCACCGCCTGGATCATGCTCAAGGGGTTGGAAACCATCGACCTGCGGGTGCGCGCACAGGCCGCCAGCGCCCTGAAACTGGCCGAGGCGCTCGAAGGCCATCCCAAGCTGG
The DNA here is from genome assembly GCF_041686535.1 of Aquicoccus sp. Lineage (NCBI taxonomy): Bacteria > Pseudomonadati > Pseudomonadota > Alphaproteobacteria > Rhodobacterales > Paracoccaceae > Aquicoccus > Aquicoccus sp. Next base: position 54,707 of record NZ_JAWLDS010000014.1, read on the forward strand.
CACGCATCCTCTTTCCCGGCCTGGCCAGCCACCCGCAACACGACCTGGTCCGCGCCCAGACGGGACAGGGCGGCACCGTGGTCTCTCTCGACCTCAAGGGCGGGCAGGCGGCGGCCTTCCGTTTCCTCAACGCGCTTGAAATCGTGGTGATCTCGAACAACCTCGGTGACGCGAAATCCATCGCCACCCACCCGGCGACGACCACGCATCAGCGCCTCACCGATGTTCAGCGCGCGGCGCTCGGCATCACGCCGGGCCTGATCCGGTTCTCCGTGGGGCTCGAAGACCCCGACGACCTCGTTGCCGACGTGATGGGCGCGCTCGACCGGGCCTGACACCGGGCCTGCCCGGTCCTTCATCTTGCCAGAAATACTCAAGGCTCCGCCGTTGCCGCGTCGCATTCCCTTGCGGCAGGGGCGCAAAAAACTGATCCATGCCCGCCCCCTCGCGTATACCCCGGCATAAGCATTGGCAATTTTGCAGTGTCGGCACTACATTGCAACTGGCAGCATCGGCCCATAGGGGGGCAGGCACATGAACAAGATCACGCCCGATTTCGACAAGGCACCCACGCGCGACGAAGCCGAAACCGCGCTCGCCCGTTTGCGCCAATGGGCCGAACAGGCCAGCCCCGCGGAACGGGCCGAGCTCGATCCCGCGCTTGCCCGCCTGATCCCCGGCGCGGAATACCCCGAGTTTTCGCGCGACTATCCCGAAGGCTTCACCGTTTCGCCCGCCTACAAGGCGACGCTGCCCGATCTCCAGAACGGCCCCGCCAGCCTCATCCGCGGCGCCAAGCGCGTGATCCAGCATGTCGGTATCTCGAATTTCCGCCTGCCGATCCAGTTTCACACCCGTGACAACGGCGATCTGACGCTGGAAACCTCCGTGACCGGCAGCGTCAGCCTCGAAGCCGGCAAGAAAGGCATCAACATGAGCCGCATCATGCGCAGCTTCTATGTCCATGCCGACAAGACCTTCAGCTTCGAGGTGATCGAGGCCGCGCTCGACGATTACAAGTCCGATCTCGAAAGCTTCGACGCCCGCATCCAGATGCGCCTTTCCTTCCCGACGAAGGTGCAAAGCCTGCGCTCCGGCCTGTCGGGCTATCAGTATTACGACATCGCGCTCGAACTGGTCGAGCAGGCGGGGGTGCGGCGCAAGATCATCCATCTCGACTATGTCTATTCTTCGACCTGCCCCTGTTCGCTCGAACTTTCCGAACATGCCCGCTCCGCACGCGGGCAACTGGCCACGCCGCATTCGCAACGCTCGGTGGCGCGGCTCTCGGTCGAGGTGCGGGACACGGCGAAATGCCTGTGGTTCGAGGATCTCATCGACCTGGCCCGCGCCGCGGTGCCGACCGAAACGCAAGTGATGGTCAAACGCGAGGACGAGCAGGCCTTTGCCGAACTGAACGCCGCCAATCCGATCTTCGTCGAGGATGCAGCCCGGCTCTTCGCCCAGCAACTGGAAAACGACCCGCGCATCGGTGATTTCCGCGTTGTCGCCAGCCACCAGGAATCGCTGCATTCCCACGATGCCGTCTCGATCCTGACCGAGGGCGAATTGTTCGAAAGCGCGAGCCTCGACCCGAAGCTCTTCACCACGCTCTTCCACGTCGGCTGAACGCCCGGCGCGCAAGAGCGCGTGCCCGATATTTCGGCGAAAACCGTCCTGGCGGCGCCCAAGGCTCATGCAGGGGGCGGGAGTCCGGGTTGCATATTTGTCAGTGGTGCTGACCCATTTATCCCCTATCTTGATGAGCAGGGAGGAAACCACGATCTGTCCGACTTCAGGAAAGGTTTCCAAAATGGCTGATATCACATCGCAAATTTCCATCGCCGACAGCGTCCGAACAGGCGTGGGCCGCTGGCTGACATCCCTCATGGGCAGGCTTGAAGCCTATTCCCATGTTCGCTCGCGCCGTGACCGGATCGACGCGCTCGAAGCCCGCTCCGATGCCGAACTGGCGCAGATGGGCCTCAAACGCGAGGACATCGTGCGTCACGTGTTCCGCGATCTCTACTACGTCTGAGCCGATCCGCGCCGCGCCGGTGAGGCGTTCCGATCCCGCTTGACAGCGCGCGCGGAAACTCCCAACGCTCTGCGCATGATCGACATGCGCCCCGTTGGATATGTGATCGGCCTCCTGGTGGCCACGCTCGGCCTGTTCATGGTTCCGCCGCTCCTGGTCGATCTGGCCGAAGGGCGCGGTCACTGGCCCGCCTTTGCCGAGGCTGCCGTGCTGACGATGCTGGTGGGTGCGCTCGTGGCGCTCGCCTGCCGCAATGGCGTGCGCGAGGGGCTGACCACCCAGCAGACCTTCCTGCTTACCTCGGGGGTATGGCTGGCCCTGCCGGTCTTTGGCGCGCTGCCGCTCATGCTGGGGGCGACGGGGCTGGGCTTTACCGATGCGTTCTTCGAGGCGATGTCGGGCCTGACCACCACCGGGTCGACCGTCCTCTCGGGGCTTGACGACCTGCCCAAGGGCATCCTCCTCTGGCGCGGCATCCTGCAATGGCTGGGCGGGATCGGGATCATCGTCGTCGCAATGGTGTTCCTGCCCGAATTGCGGGTCGGCGGGATGCAGGTCTTTCGCTCCGAGGCGTTCGACACGATGGGCAAGATCCTGCCGCGTGCGACCGCCATCGCGCGGCAGATCTCGGTCATCTATGTCGGTCTTACCATGGCATGCATGCTGACCTACCTCCTGCTCGGGATGAATGCGTTCGACGCCACGGTGCATGCGTTCACCACGGTCGCCACCGGCGGTTTCGCCAATTACGACGCCTCCTTCGGGGCCTTCTCCGGCCCGCATGAATATGCCGCGACGCTCTTCATGATCCTCGCGGCACTGCCTTTCGTGCGCTACGTGCAGATGCTCAACGGCCAGTCCACGCCTCTGCTGCAGGATCGGCAGGTCCGGGTCTTTCTCGCGATCCTCGCGGTGCTGGTCGCGCTGGCCACGCTGGTCTTGGTGACAACCCTCGGGACAGCTTCGGAAACCGCAATCCGCCAGACGCTGTTCAACATCACTTCGATCATGTCTGGCACCGGCTATGCCTCGGTCGACTACATGGGCTGGGGCGCTTTTCTCGTCACGCTTTTCTTCTTCATAGGACTGATCGGCGGGTGTGCCGCTTCGACC
>NZ_JAWLDS010000015.1:0-57621 GCF_041686535.1 Aquicoccus sp.
CGTGGTTTCACGCTGTGCGGTTTCGATGACCGATTTGATCCAACGGGGCTGCTTCTTCATCCTGTATCTCCTGCCTTGGCCCATCGTGGCGCTTTCCTCCATTCTTGCCAGAGGATTCGGACAAAGATTTGGCTCCGGAAGGGCGCTTTACGGGTTTGACAAGGACCGCGCGACGGCATTCATCCGTCGGTGAACACCAACCGGTGGGGCGGATGAATCGGGGTAAAAATCTTTGAAAAACATGCGCTTCCGGGTCACCGTCGCGAGAGGCAAGCGATCGTTTCCGGCATGAATGGGGCGGAGCTGTGGCCGGGATGGGCCTTCACAGGCGGATCACCGACATGAGGCGGCCGTAATCGGCCTCGCCCGCATGTGTCGTGCGGCGGTAACTGTAGAAACGGACCGGGTCGTTATAGGTGCAATGGCGGGTCCATTCGGCCGAACCCACACCGGCCTCGCGCAGACGGTGCAGCCCGTAACCGGGAAGGTCGAAATGATAGCGGTCACCGGTGCCATTGGCAAAAAAGCGGTGGTTCCCGGGATCGTCGGCGAGAAATTGGTCGAGGAATTCCGGGCCGACTTCATAAGCTGCCTGGCTGATCGTCGGGCCAATCACCGCTTGGGTGCTTTCGCGTTTGGCGCCAAGGGATTCCATGGCATCAAGCGTCGCCTCCAACACGCCGGAAAGCGCGCCTTTCCAACCGGCATGGGCGGCGCCGACGACCCCGGCCTCGGAGTCGGCAAGGAGAACAGGCTGGCAATCGGCGGTCAGAACGCCGAGTGCGAGGCCGGGTGTCGATGTGACCAGCGCATCGGCTTGCAGACGTGTTTCAGGTGGCCCGTTCAGCGTGACCACATCGGCGGAATGGACCTGATGGAGTGTTACCAGGTTGTCGGGCAAGACATTGATTTCATGCGCAACGCGGGCACGGTTCACCGTCACGGCCTCGACCTGGTCCGAGGAGCCGGGGCCACAGTTGAGCCCGGCGAACACGCCTGACGAACTGCCACCCCTGCGGGTGAAAAACCCGTGGCGCAGGGGGTGGAGCAGCGGCGATGTGATGGCTTCCAGCGTCATGGTTCCAATCCCGGCGGGGGCTTGGCGGATTTCGGATATAGCCCCAGCACCTTGAAGAGCGTCCCCATTTCAGACGGGCGCGTCAACCGCCGATGCGCGGCGATGTGGGATTGCAGGAGCTTTCCGTCCAGGTGTTCGGCCAATGCTTTCGCGCGTTGGGTGATGCCGAGCCGTTCGAGAAAGACCCCCTGTGGCGTGAGGCGGGTGTGGGCGGACGGGCTCGCCCGTGCCAGAACCTCGAAATCGACATGCGCGGTGAGATCGGAGTCTCCCATGTTTTCCAGTGGGTTGGAGGGTTTGTGCCGGTGCAGCGCCTGAAGCGTGTCGCCGAGGCTGTGCCAGTCGCCATAATCGATGAGGAGCGCGGCACCGCCGTGGGCTTCGATCCCCCGGCCGATGGATTTGGAGATGGCGGCGGCGGCGGGTGCAACTTCGACCAGGTCATCGTCGCGCGTATCGGACAGCCGGTGCGAGAGCATGGGTTCAGGGGCGGGCGGGGCGAGGACGAAGGTGAACTGGCCATCTTCGAACCCGATCCGGCGTTCGCGCCAGCCGTCGCCGTGGCGGATGAACTGGTGGATGGGCAGGGCGTCGAAAAACTCGTTCGCGACAAGAAAAAGCGGGTGGTCGGGCAGGGTTTCGATGCGGTCGGTCCATTCGACCCTGTGTCCGGCGAGGGTCGATTCCTGTGTGCTGCGCAAGGGCTCAGACGCCTCGACCAGCCAGATATTTGCCGCGTCGTGAAAGCCGGGCACGGTGCGCGTGGCGCGCAGGATGTCGGCCATGAGAGTACCGCGCCCCGGTCCGAGCTCGGCCAGGGTGAAGGGCGCGGGCGCGCCCTGATCGAGCCAGGCTTGTGCAAGGCTCAGCCCCAGAAGTTCGCCGAACATCTGGGAAATTTCGGGCGCGGTGGTGAAATCACCGGCAGTGCCCAGCGGATCGCGCGTGGTGTAATAGCCGAATCGCGGGTTGAGCAGACATTCCGCCATGAAATCCGCGACCGGGATCGGCCCTTGCGCGAGGATACGGTCGCGCAAAATGGTTTCCAATTCCTTCATGCCACGCGCGAGCGCCGGGAATAGACAATCAATCCAAGGCCAAGCGCCAGCATGGGCAGGGACAGAAGCTGTCCCATGGTGAGGCCGGTTGTGCCAATCTGGAGCGCATGGCCCAGCGGATTGCCGGGGGTGACGAACTGTGCATCGGGCTGGCGAAAGAATTCGACAAAGAAGCGTGCGGCGCCGTATCCGGCAAAAAACGTGCCTGAAATCAGGCCCGGATACTTGAACCCGCGGCGCCGCCAGACCAGCCACAGGAGCAGCAATCCAAGGATCAGACCTTCGAGCGCGGCCTCGTAGAGCTGTGACGGGTGCCGCGCGCAAACCCCTGTGATATCAGGGCAATCCTGTGCCGCCTGGCCGGGAAAGACGACCCCCCAGGGCAGGGTTGTGGGCCGCCCCCACAGCTCGGCATTGATGAAGTTCGCGATACGCCCCAGCATCAGCCCCCAGGGCACGCCAAGCGCGATGGCGTCGGCGGTGGAGAGCTTGGGGAGGTGGTGGCGCAGGGTGAAGAGCCAGATCGCGAGTGCAACGCCCAGGAAACCGCCGTGAAAGGCCATGCCGCCCTGCCAGACCATCGGGATTTGCGAAGGGTTTTCAAGGAAATAGCCCGGGTTGTAAAAGATCACGTAGCCCAGCCGCCCGCCCAGAATCACCCCCAGGATGATCCATGTGAGCAGGTCGTCGACCAGTTCGGGGCGCATCGGGGGGCTGTCGCCGGGCCAGAGCGTGGGGCGGCGCAGGGCGCGCAGGGTCAGGCGCCACGCGATGATGATCCCCAATATATAGGCGAGCGCATACCAGCGTAACGCAAAATCCATGCCAAACAGCGTGATCGAGAAGATCTCGGGCGAGATGTCGGGGAAGGGGATCAGGGCGCTCATGGTCGGTGTTTTGGGGCTGGAACGGGGGGCAAGTCAAGCTTGCGGTTCAGGCTGGACGCCCCCATATAGAAACGTAACGTGATTGCGTTTTCCCAAGGGGGTTCCCATGCAGACCCGCAACAAGATATTCGACGACATGAGCCAGCTCATGACCAACGCTATGGGCGTGGCCCAGGGCGCCAAGGACGAGGCCGAAACGGCGATGAAATCCTTTGTCGACAGGTGGTTGGCCGACCGTGATTTCGTCACCCGCGAAGAGTTCGACGCGGTGCGCGCGATGGCCCAGAAGGCGCGGGAAGAGAACGAGTCGCTCAAGGCGCGCCTCGCCGCGCTCGAGGAAAAGCTGGCCGAGTGAGGCCCGCGCAAAGCCCGCGTCAAGGATTTCGATCTGGCGATTTCGACGGGGGGTGACTTGCGTGCACCGCCCGGCTGCCATCCGGCTGCCGGGTGATGCCGGAATGTTGAAATAGGGTAAATGTTAACGGGGCGCGCGTTGTCGCGCTGGTTCCGGTGGTCGGCATGCGCCGAAACGCGTCCGCCACCGATGCAGGACAGGCGCCCGCGCGGCCCTGTCACCGAAAATTCACGCTTCATTTGCCGGGCTGTCGCATCGACCCGGTAGCGCCGACCCATCACTGACAAACCAGATGGGGTTTTCGATGCGCTTTTCCCGAACGAACATGAATCGCCGTGGTTTTCTGACCGCGGGTGCGGCCAGCGTGGCCGCCTTTAGCTCGGTGCTGAGCTTTCGCGCCAATGCCAGCGCGGGGGCGGGCGAGCTCTTGATGGTGCCGACTGAGCCCAACCCGGCGGGGTGGTTCGAGCGGCTTTTCGTGCTCAAGGGTGATCCGCTGGACGGGCCGATCGAGCGCATCGTGACCGAAGAGGGCAACCCGGTGCCCGCCCCGGTTCTGGAGCCGGGCACGCGGCGGGTGCTGCGGCTGATGCATTTCAACGACATGCACAACCACATCACCGATATGCACGGCAAGAAGGGCGACACCCACCGCATGGCGCAGATCGTCCAGCGGGTGAACGCGGCGCGCGCGGCAGCGGGCGAGGACGAGATCGTTCTGCTGCTCTCGGGCGGTGACGATCACACCGGGTCGGTGTTCGACGAATTGCTGGGCTGGGCGCCCGACGAATATGTCGCCGACGCGGGCTATCGCGTCAATTCCGCCGCCGGGGTGGATGTGGCCGTGCTGGGCAATCACGAGTTCGACCGCGGGGCCGAGATGCTGCGCATCGGGATCGAGAAGGACGCGGATTTCCCGGTGCTGACCGCGAATGTGCATGGCTCGGCGCATCTGATGCGCGATCGCGACTACGTGGCCGCCGCCGTGGGCGAGGTGAGGGGTCTGCGTATCGGGTTCGTCGGGCTGACCACGCAGGTGGATACGCGCGTGGGCCAGCCGGACGATCCGGACATGAACGTGGCGAGTCCGGTGCAGGCGATCAGGAACGTGATGCCCGCGCTGGCCGAGGTGAGCGACGTGGTGGTGATCCTGTCGCATTGCGGGTATGGCACGGGCCAGAGCCGCAGCGGCAAGGCGGGCGCGGTGCGCATGATCGGCGAGGGCGATTTTGACATCGCCGCCGCGGCGGGCGCATTGACCTACAAGCCGGTGGTCCTCATCGGCGGGCATTCGCATGATCGTCTGAACGAAGGCGGACTCAACCCCGACAACGTGATGGAGGGGGTCTTGATGACGCAGGCCGAGGCCAACGGCAAATACCTTGGTGAGATTGCGATGTCGCTCGGGGCGGATCAGGGACGCAAGGCGTGGTTCACCCATGTCGGCCTGCACCCGGTGAAGCCGCGCGATCAGCAAGTGGCCGAGGATGACCCGAAATTCGGCACGCTGGAACAGCCGGGCGATTACGACGCGGAATTCGAGGCCGCCCATATCGAGCCGCTGCGCGAGGCTCTCAAGGACAAGCTGGCCGAGACCATCGGCACGGTGACGGCGGGTGACGCGGTGAGCACCGAGACCGTGATGGCCGATCGTTATGGCCGGGAAAACGCGCTGCTCAACTTCATGAACGATGCGCTGGTGGCGCGGTCGGCGGAGTTCCCCAACGGCACGGTCGACCTGGCGCTGTTCAACGCCACGGCGATCCTGTCGGGGGTGGCCGACGGGCCGCTGACCTTTGGCCAGTGGTATGACGTGATGCCCTATGCCGACCAGGTGCATGTGGCCGAGATGACCGGCGCGCAGATCCGCGACATGGTGCAATCGAACGCCAAGCGTATCGTGCGGGCCGAGGAGGAGGCCGAGCTTGACCTTTCCGGGTTCGTCTCACGCGGGTTCCTGCATTTCTCGGACGCGCTGCGCTATCGCATCGCGCCGGGTTCCAGCGCGTCGGAGGCGCGGGCCGAGGAGGTCACCCTGATGGGGCAGCCGATCGAGGAGATGCTGGAGCGCAAGTTCCGCGTGGCGATCAACACCTATATCCGGCTGGGCGCGTTTTCCGAGGCGTGGAACGGACAGGCGATTGGTGCAGGTGTGCCGGGAGAGATCGCGGGCATGGACCTGCGCGGGCTCGATTACAAGGATACCGGGCTGGTCTATCGCAACGAGATCATCGCCTTTATCCGCGAGCAGGGCGGCATCAGCGCCGAGGCGGGCGCGCGGCTTGACGGGCGTTTGAGCGTCGGCTGAGCAAGGCGCGTAGATACGCGAATTTCCCGGGCGCGGGCGGTGTGACTGCCCGCGCCTTTTGCATGTCCGGGCCGCGATCGGCGCGGGCGGGTCTTGATGCCTTATCCCTGGAGCGAAAGCACCGAAAGCGCGTCTTCGCCGCGGGCGCGGATTGCCTGGGCGGCGGCGTGGGCGGCGGCGGCGGTGGTGAAATAGGGGATCTTGTCATAGAGCGCGACCGAGCGGATTTCGCGGCTGTCGGCGACGGCGGCGGCGCCTTCGGTGGTGTTCATGACAAGGGCGATATCGCCGTCCTTGAGCTGATCGACCACGTTGGGGCGGCCCTCATAGACCTTTTTCACCACGTCGCAGGCGATGCCGTGGCTTTCGAGAAAGGCGGCGGTTCCGGAGGTGGCGGTGATGGAAAAGCCTTGCGAGACAAGGATTTGCGCGGTCTCCACCAGTTGCGGGGTCTTGTCGGAATCCTTGATCGAAAAGAACACCCGGCCGCTCTCGGGCAGGTGGTTGCCGGCGCCCATCTGCGCCTTGAGAAAGGCCAGCGGGAAGGAACGATCCCAGCCCATCACCTCGCCGGTGGAGCGCATTTCGGGGCCGAGGATGGTATCGACGCCGGGGAAGCGGGCGAAGGGAAGCACGGCCTCTTTCACCGAGAACCATGGCATGTCGGGATCGGCCAGCGTCATCGGGTCGGCGGATTTGAGGGTGCCGGGCTTGGCATCGGCGGCATAGGGGGCGCGCAGCGGGAAGTTCTCCATCGGTTCGCCCGCCATGAGCCGCGCGGCAATGGAAGCGATCGCCGAATCCGTGGCCTTGGCCACGAAAGGCACGGTGCGCGAGGCGCGGGGGTTGACCTCGATCAGGAAGATCTCGTCCTCGCCGGCGTCATTGGATTTGATCGCGAATTGCACGTTCATCAGGCCCACGACGTTGAGCGCCAGCGCCAGTGCCCCGGTCTGTTGCTTGATTTCGTCGATGACGGCGCGGGAGAGCGAGTAGGGCGGCAGCGAACAGGCGCTGTCGCCCGAGTGTACGCCGGCCTCTTCGATATGCTGCATGATGCCCGCGACATGCACGGATGTGCCGTCGCAAAGCGCATCGACGTCAAGCTCGACCGCGCCCGCGAGATAGCTGTCGAGCAGCACGGGGCTGTCACCCGAGACCACCACGGCCTCGGAGATGTAGCGGGTGAGGTGGTCCATGTCGCGCACGATCTCCATCGCGCGCCCGCCCAGCACGTAGGAGGGGCGGATGACCAGCGGGAAGCCGATTTCCTCGGCGATGGCCAGGGCCTGCGCGTCGGTCGAGGCGATGCCGTTCTTGGGCTGCTTGAGGCCAAGCTGGTTCACGAGCGCCTGGAACCTTTCGCGATCTTCGGCAAGGTCGATGGCGTCGGGCGTGGTGCCGAGGATCGGGATACCCTCGGCGTCGAGCGCGTTGGCGAGCTTGAGCGGCGTCTGGCCGCCGAACTGCACGATCACGCCATGCAGGGTGCCGTTGTCCTGTTCGACGCGCAGGATTTCCATCACGTGCTCGAAGGTGAGCGGTTCGAAATAGAGCCGGTCGGAGGTGTCGTAATCGGTGCTGACCGTCTCGGGGTTGCAGTTGATCATGATCGTCTCGTACCCCGCATCGGTGAGCGCGAAACAGGCGTGACAGCAGCAGTAATCGAACTCGATCCCCTGGCCGATCCGGTTGGGGCCACCTCCGAGGATCACCACCTTCTTGCGGTCCGATGGCCGGGCCTCGCACTCGACATCGCCCATGACGGGGGATTCGTAGGTGGAATACATGTAAGGGGTCTGGGCCTCGAACTCGGCGGCGCAGGTGTCGATGCGCTTGAAAACGGCGGTGACACCCTTGGCCGTGCGGGCGCGGCGCACGTCGGACTCGGTGAACCCGGTGAGGTGGGCCAGCCGCGCATCGGTAAAGCCCATCATCTTGAGTCTGCGCAGACCGTCCGCGTCGGTGGGCAGGCCGCTCTCGCGCACCTCGTTCTCGGCTTCGACGATTTCGCGGATACGGGCGAGGAACCACGGATCGAACATGGTGACGGCGTGGATCTCGTCATCCGAGAGCCCGTGGCGCATGGCCTGTGCGATGGTGCGCATACGGTCGGGGGTTTGGCTCGAAATCGCCTTGATCACCGCGGCCTTGTCGGGGGCGGGCGACCACGGATCGGTGCCGACGCCGGGGATCGCCACCTCGTCAAAGCCGGTGAGGCCGGATTCCATCGAGGCCAGCGCCTTTTGCAGGCTTTCATGGATGGTGCGGCCGATGGCCATGGCCTCGCCCACGGATTTCATCGCGGTGGTCAGGTGCGGCTCGGAGCCGGGGAATTTCTCGAAGGCGAATTTCGGGATCTTGGTGACGACATAGTCGATGGTCGGCTCGAAGCTGGCGGGTGTGACCTTGGTGATGTCGTTGTCGAGCTCGTCGAGCGTGTAGCCGACGGCAAGTTTCGCCGCGATCTTGGCGATGGGAAAGCCCGTGGCCTTGGACGCCAGCGCCGAGGAGCGCGAGACGCGGGGGTTCATCTCGATCACGACCATGCGGCCGTCGTCAGGGTTCACCGCCCATTGGACGTTGGAGCCGCCGGTTTCGACCCCGATCTCGCGCAGCACGGCGATGGAGCCGTTGCGCATGATCTGGTATTCCTTGTCGGTGAGGGTGAGCGCGGGCGCGACGGTGATCGAATCGCCCGTGTGCACGCCCATCGGATCGACGTTCTCGATGGCGCAGACGATGATCGCGTTGTCGGCCTTGTCGCGCACGACCTCCATCTCGAACTCTTTCCAGCCGAGGAGCGATTCATCGACGAGGATCTGACCCACGGGTGAGGCGTCCATGCCCGAGCGGCAGTAATGGATGTAATCGTCGCGGTTATAGGCGACGCCGCCGCCAGTGCCACCCAGCGTATAGGCCGGGCGGATGATGGCGGGCAGGCCGATATCTTCGAGCGCGTCGAGCGCGATTTGCACGCCAGCAGCGAGATCGAAGCGCCCCTGTTCGTCCTTGGGGGCGGTGACGATGGTGGCGCGGGGGTTCTCGATGCCGAGCCGGTCCATCGCCTCGCGGAAGAGCTTGCGGTCCTCGGCCATTTCGATGGCCTCGCGCTTGGCGCCGATCATCTCGACGCCGAATTTCTCGAGCACGCCCATCTCTTCGAGCTTGAGCGAGGTGTTGAGCCCGGTCTGGCCGCCCATCGTGGGCAGGAGCGCGTCGGGGCGTTCCTTCTCGATGATCTTGGCCACCACTTCGGGGGTGATCGGTTCGATATAGGTGGCGTCGGCGAGCCCCGGGTCGGTCATGATCGTGGCGGGGTTGGAATTGACGAGGATGACGCGATATCCCTCTTCGCGCAGGGCCTTGCAGGCCTGGGCGCCGGAATAGTCGAACTCGCAGGCCTGGCCGATGATGATCGGCCCCGCCCCGATGATCATGATCGACTTGATATCGGTTCTTTTCGGCATGTCGCATCCCCGGTCATCATGTGGCGCAAATTGCCGTGGGTTATAGACAACGCGGCCCCACGTGCAAGGGCGGATCGGAGATGAAGCGGGCGTGCGCAGTGCCTTGCCCGGCGCCGCGATCAGGAGGCCGGGGCGAGGTCGGCGAAGCGTTCGCGGGTGACGCGCCTGGGTCGGATTCGGGCCGGTTGTGCATCGGGATTCGGCGGTTCCGGTTCGATATCGGTGCGGTCGTTGTCGAACGCGGGTTCGGCATGACGTTCGATTGATACCCCCGTGCCGAGGGTGCCATCTTCGAGCAGATCGGCAAGCGTGGTGCAGCCGATGTCGAAATCGACAACGTGGAAGCCGATTCCCATCCTGCCGTCGCCTGTCGCCGAATCGGCCCAAGCGCCCTGGCCGGTGCGGGCAAGGTGTTCCGCGATCCGGGTGATCAGCGCGTCCCGGCGGCTGCGTTCATCGGCATCGGCCGTGCCGCCGGAGAGAGGATAGTTGATGTGCAGGTAGGCCATTTCGCTGGCGGGAATCTCGGCGAAGCCGGTATCGCGCAGGTGGTCGAGATGGTCGCGGATGCGTGGCCACTGGGCCGCGTCATATCGCGCGCATTCGGCCGGGTGGCCGAGATTGCCCACCTTGAGGGTGATCACGCCATCGGCGGCGTCGAGCCAGACATAGGCCATGCCCAGGCTGTCCCGACGATAGAGCCGCAGCGGGCGCGGCAGATCCCGGGAGGCGCGATTGCGCACGCGTTGTGCGATCCGCTCGCCCATGGCGCCGGCACCCGCGGAAAGCCGCGGGATGAGTTTGGCTACGGGGCCTTTAATCGGTAGCACTCTTCTGTCCCTGGTCTGTCCAGTTCGTTTCTATCCCGCCGTTCTAGCGGGGCCACGAGGGCAGGAATGTGGCGACGATAGGGCGATTTGAGGCAACCGCGCGGCGGGGCCGGTTACTCCGCCGCGCGGACGTAATCTGCCGCTGTGCTGTCGCGGTAGAGATAATCGCGGGTGAGCGGCACCGCAGCCTGATCGGGCGAAAGCTGCACCTGGAACACGACCTGCGCATTGTAGCGGAACGTGAGCTCGCAAGCGACGAGGTAATAGCGCCACATCCGGCAGAACCTGTCGTCATAGAGGGCACGCGCCTTGTCGATATTGGCGACAAAGCGGTCATACCAGTGTTTGAGCGTTTCGGCATAATGCAGGCGCCAGACCTCGATATCGGTGGTGACGAGGCCGCGCGGTTCGACGGCGGCCATCAGCTCGGACAGGGCGGGCACGTAGCCGCCGGGAAAAATGTATTTCGTGATCCAGGGGCTGGTGGCGCCCGGCGGGCCGGAGCGGCCGATCGTGTGGACGAGCGCAATGCCGGCATCGGTCAGCAGATCCTCGATCTTATCGAAATAGGTGCTGTAATGGGGCACGCCGACATGCTCGAACATGCCGACCGAGACGATCCGGTCGAATTTTCCGGTCACGTCGCGGTAATCCTTGAGCAGGAAACGGGCGCGATCGGCAAGCCCTGCCTTTTCGGCGCGGTGGTTGGCCATTGCGTGCTGTTCGGTCGAGAGCGTCACCCCGGTGACATCGGCGCCGTAGTCGCGCGCCAGCGTGAGCCCCATGCCGCCCCAGCCACAGCCGATATCGAGCACGCGCATGCCCGGTTCGATCCGCAGCTTCTCGGCGATGTGGCGTTTCTTGGCCTCCTGCGCCTCGTCCAGCGTCATGTCGGGGTGCGCGAAGTAGCCACAGGAATATTGCCGGTCGGCATCGAGGAAGAGATCGTAAAGTTCGCCCGAGAGGTCATAGTGATGGGCGACGTTGGCGCGTGCGCGGGGCACGGGGTTGAATTGCTGGAGGCGACGCCCGGCACGGCGCAGGGTTTCGAGCGGGCGGCGGAACCACGGCTGGCCGTGGCTGGCCACGTTGCGGATGGCCAGGGTGAGAAAGCCGTAAAGGTCATCCCCCTCGATGGTGAGCGTGCCGTCCATGTAGCCCTCGCCCACCGCCATTTCAGGATTGAGTATGAGGCGGCGGGGCAGGGCCGGATCATGCAGCGTGACGGAAACGCGCTCTCCCTTGCCATTGCCGTAATGCCGGCTCTGCCCGTCGGGCAACGTGACCGAGAAATCGCCGTCACGAATGAGATGCGCCAGAAAACGATCGAGTATGCGGGTCCACATATGTCTCTCCCTCTTGTTGCGCGCCGAACCCTGCGCGCGGAAAAAACCCGTGATCCTTGCCTTGCCTCTGATTTCTTGCTCGGGACGCGAAATTCGTCCCCATTTTTCCTTGTCCAGGTGTCAATTTAGCGGATTTTCAAGATTTCGCAAAGACCCAGCCGCGGGATCGGCGGGTTCCGGCCCCGAGCCCTTGACTTTGCCTTTCATGCAAGGTGTATCGACGCGACCGGTTCAACCACCCCGCAAGCCTCGGAAGGGACGAAACATGCACGCCTATCGCAGCCATACCTGCGCCGCACTGACCAAGCAAAACGTGGGCGAGAGCGTCCGCCTGTCGGGTTGGGTGCATCGCGTGCGCGATCACGGCGGGGTTCTGTTCATCGACCTGCGCGACCATTACGGCATGACACAGGTGCTGTGCGACCCCGACAGCCCGGTTTTCGCCGAGGTCGAGAAACTGCGCAGCGAATGGTGCGTGCGCATCGACGGCACCGTCAAGGCGCGCGATGCGTCGCTGGTCAATCCCAGGATTCCAACCGGTGAGATCGAGGTCTATATCCGCGATATCGAGGTCCTGGGCGCGGCCGGGGAATTGCCGCTGATGGTGTTCGGCGACCAGGAATATCCCGAGGAGACGCGCCTGCGTTACCGTTATCTAGATCTGCGCCGCGAGAAGATGCAGGCGCATATGAAACTGCGCAGCGACATGGTGGCCAGCATCCGCCGCCGGATGTGGGACGGGGGCTTTCGCGAATACCAGACGCCGATCATCACCGCGTCATCCCCCGAGGGTGCGCGCGATTTCCTGGTGCCGAGCCGCCTGCATCCGGGCAAGTTCTATGCGCTGCCGCAGGCGCCGCAGCTCTTCAAGCAGCTGATCATGGTCAGCGGTTTCGACAAGTATTTCCAGATCGCGCCGTGTTTCCGCGACGAGGACCCGCGCGCCGACCGCAGCCCCACGGATTTCTACCAGCTCGACATGGAGATGTCGTTCGTCGAGCAGGAGGACGTGTTCGCCACGATCCAGCCGGTGATCGAGGGCGTGTTCGAGGAGTTCGGCGGTGGCCACAAGGTCGATAAACTGTGGCCGCGCATCCGTTATGCGGACGCGATGAAATGGTATGGCACCGACAAGCCCGACCTGCGCAACCCGATCAAGATGCAGGAGGTGAGCGAGCATTTCCGGGGGTCGGGTTTCGCGATCTTCGCCAAGCTGCTTGAGCAGGAGGGCACCGAGATTCGCGCCATTCCCGCGCCGGGCGGCGGGTCGCGCAAGTTCTGCGACCGGATGAACGCCTATGCCCAGAAAGAGGGCCTGCCGGGGATGGGGTATATCTTCTGGCGTGAGGGCGAGAATGGCATCGAGGCCGCCGGGCCGTTGGCCAAGAATATCGGCCCCGAGCGGACCGAGGCGACCCGCCGGCAACTGGGCCTTGGCAAGGGGGATGCGGCGTTCTTTCTCGGTGGCAAGCCGGCCAGTTTCGAGGCCGTGGCCGGGCGGGCGCGCAACGTGATCGGCGAGGAATTGAACCTCACCGAGCAGAACCGCTTTGCCTTTTGCTGGATCGTCGATTTCCCGATGTACGAGAAAGACGACGAGAGCGGCGAGATCGACTTTTCCCACAACCCGTTCTCGATGCCGCAGGGGGGCATGGCGGCGCTGGAGGGCGATCCGCTTGACGTGCTGGGCTATCAGTATGACCTGGCCTGCAACGGGTATGAACTGGTGTCGGGGGCGATCCGGAACCACCAGCTCGACATCATGTATCGCGCTTTCGAGCTGGCAGGCTATGGCAAGGACGAGGTCGAGAAACGCTTTGGCGGCATGGTCAACGCGTTCAAATACGGCGCTCCGCCGCATGGCGGTTGTGCCGCCGGGATCGACCGGATGGTGATGCTTCTGGCCGACGAGCCGAACATCCGCGAGGTCATCATGTTCCCGATGAACCAGCGCGCCGAAGACCTGATGATGAACGCCCCGTCGGAGGCCAGCCCCGAACAGTTGATGGAACTGAGCCTGCGGGTGATCGAGCGGGAGTGAGCGAGCGCCCGAAAGGCCGGGGCTGCACTTTCGCAGGGCGGCCGCATCCGGTTCGGCGCATTGGGCTGTCGCGATCTCTGCCATGACCCTGATATGACCGTGCCGCGACTCTGACGAGCCGCGGCACGGTTGAACAGCACGCATAGAGCGCGTGAACGGGAGCGGTCAGCCTTCTGCGGCCTCGCGCGCAGTGGCCAGCCACTCGTCGACCTGATCGCGGTTGTCGTCGATCCATTCGGATGCCTGGCGGCTCAGGTCTTCGGCGCTGTCCTCACCTTCGTTCATCATCGCGTTCTGGGCGAAGATGTCGTCGATCGGGATGCGGGCGACCTCGAGCAAGGCGCGCACGGCCGGATTGTCGTCGAGGAACGCGCTGTTTGCCACCGGCCGGATGTCGTTGGCCGGCCAACCCAGATCGCAGGGATCGGCGCCGCCTGCACAGCCGGCAAGCCCCTCGACCTCGGTCGCGTCGGCCAGGTCCATCTGATCCTCGGGCAGCGAGGTTTCGTCCATCTGCAGCCAGACCACGTCTTCGCCCGGCGGCAGGATGCCGACCGTCCAGTTCGGCGTCCAGGTGTAGAAGAAGATCGGATCGCCGTTGTCATAGCGCGCCACGGTATCGGCCATGGAGGCCGAGTAACCGGCCGTGATCGGCTTGAAATGCTCGTCCCAGCCGAATTCCTCGAAGTGATGCGAGATCACCTCTTCGCAGCCCCAGCCCGGCGGGCAGGCCACCAGGTCGGCAAGTCCGTCGCCATCGGCATCGAACAGGGCCTGGATCTCGGGATCGGTGAGATCCTCGACATGGGTGATGTCATGTTCGTCGGCGGTTTTCTTGTCGATCAGGTAGCCCTGGAGCGCGCCGCCCTTGGCGACATGGCCGACGACTTCGGCGCCATCGGCAAAGGAGTCCTCGTAGGTGTTGTGCAGCGGGAACCAGCCGTTGACCCAAAGATCGACATCGCCGAACGCCACCGACTGGTAGAAGGGCGGATTGTCGAGCGTGGTCGCTTCACTCACCTCGTAGCCGAGTTCCTCGAGCATGCTGGCGTAAACCTCGGCCTGCCACCAGCCGGTGTCCCAGGTTGCCCGGGCCATGTTGATGGTCGTGCCGTCGCCGGGCTCTTCTTGCGCGGTCGCGGTCAGCGGTATCGCCAGTACACCAGCGCAAAGCGCAGTGGTGGCCATTTTGCGAATATTCGACAAGCGTTGCATGTCTTTGACCTCCTGTTTCTCGGTTTCGATTGTCTGCCGTGCCGGTCATGGCGCGGCGCCGACGCCGGCGGGGCGCAGGGCCCCGTGCCGACGCCATCGCTCCGTCAGCGGGCAGGCCGGCGCAGTTCGTCGTCGCCGGTGCGCGTGCCGCCGAGGCGGATGAAGCCCTTGATCGTCTCGATCAGCGAGGGGCTGCGGCGCACGCGCCCCTCCTCGCCCAGGGCCTGGGTGATGCGGTCGAGGATGATCGCCAGAAGGACGATCCCGATTCCGCCCTCGGTCGCGGTTCCGATGTCAAGCCGGCCCAACCCGGTATACACCGTAAGGCCCAGGCCGCCCGCGCCGATCAAGGCGGCGATCACCGCCATCGAAAGCGCCAGCATGAGCGTCTGGTTGAGACCGGCCATGATGGTACGCAGCGCCAACGGGATCTGCACGTCCCACAGCACCTGCGAGCGGGTCGAACCGAAGGCATATGCGGCCTCGACCAGGTTCTCGGGTACCGAGCGCAGGCCGAGATTCGTCAGCCGGACGATGGGCGGCAGCGCAAAGACGATGGTGGCGATGATCCCCGGTGTCATCCCGACGCCAAAGAGCATCACGATGGGCACCAGGTAGACGAAGGGCGGGATCGTCTGCATGATGTCGAGGACGGGCCGCAATATCAACGCGAACCGGTCGCTGCGTGCCGCGGCGATGCCCAGCGGCACGCCCACCAGTGCACAGAACACCACGGCCGTCAGGATCATCGCCAGCGTCGTCATGGTCTCCGACCAAACCCCGATCATGTCCAGCGCCGCCAGCGCCACGAAGGTGAAAAGGGCAAGCCACCGCCCTGCCGTGCCCCAGGCGATCGCTGTCAGGATCACCGCGAAGAGCAGCATCGGCGTGGCGTTCAGCAAACCGTCGAGCCAGGACAATGTCTGGTCCACGGGCCACTGGATCATGCGGAAGAAGTCGCGAAAGTTCGGCACCAGCCAGCCGCGGACGAACTCCTGCACCCAGTCTCCAAAGGGAATCTCGATCGAATCGGATGGTTGCCACATGAATCAGCTCTGCATTCTCGTTTCCGGTGCGCCGCCGCCGTTCTCGCGCGGGGCCAACTGACCGAAGACGGCATCGGGTTCCGCGACGCCGGCCAGGCGTCCCTCCCGGTCCAGAACGGCCACGGGCAGGCCCGAAGCGCATAACCGGAACATGCGGTGAAGATGCGTGTCGGCCGCGACGGTCGGGTAATCGGTGATGACCTGGCCGCGCAGATTGGCGCCGTTGATGCGCGTGGCGGCCGCAAGGTCGCGGTATCGCACCACCCCCGTCAGTGTGCCGCCCTCCTCGACATAAAGCGCATCGCGCCCAAGGCGCTCCATCCGTTCGAGTGCCGTCTGCGGTGCATCACGCGCCAGATCGAGCGCCTCGGCCGGGGCCATGACGCTTTCGGCGGTGAACACCCGGCCGCGGTCGATGTCACGGGTGAAGGCAGCGACATAGTCGCTTGCCGGGTCTGCAACGATTTCCTCGGCGGTGCCCACCTGGACGAAGCGCCCCTCTTCCATAATGGCGATCCGGTCGCCGAGGATCAGCGCCTCGTCGAGGTCATGGGTGATGAACACGATGGTCTTCTTGAGCTTGTGCTGCAACTGGAGCAGCTCGCCCTGCATGTCGGCCCGGATGAGCGGATCAAGCGCCGAGAAGGGCTCGTCCATGAGCAGGACCTCGGGGTCGACGGCAAGCGCGCGGGCCAGTCCGACGCGCTGTTGCATCCCGCCCGAAAGCGCACCGGGCGTTGCTTCGGCCCAAGCCTCGAGCCCGACCTGTTCGAGCATTTCCATGGCGCGTGCACGGCGTTCCCGCGGCACGATCCCGCGGGTCTTGAGGCCGAACTCGACATTCTCGCGCACCGAGCGGTGCGGGAAGAGCGCAAAATGCTGGAAGACCATCGCGAGCTTGTCGCGCCGGATCCGGCGCAACGCGTCATCGTCCGCCTCGGTGATGCTTTCGCCATCGATCATGATGTTCCCTGAAGAGGGGTCGATCAATCGGTTGATCATCCGGATCAGCGTCGATTTGCCCGAGCCCGACAGCCCCATGACGACGAATATCTCGCCCTCGCGCACCGTGAAATCGACGCCCGAGACGCCCACGGTCATGCCGGTTTCTTCCAGAATGTCGGGTTTGCTCCGGCCCGATTCGAGCATGCGCACCGCGCGGTCGGGGTCTTCCCCGAACACCTTGACCAGATTCTCTACCACGAGTTTTTCGCTCACGTCGGGGATTCCTCCCTTTTCGTTCCGCGTCGCCCAATCCGGGGGTATATTTTCGCCGCTCAAAGCGATCGGAGCGGTCCGGATTGCCGCCGAATGCACTCGGCTTCGTATCTCAGGAAGTTGATATAACACCTGTCAGCGGAGGTTCAAGGGCATGTCCGCCGGCCTCCGCCGCGGGCAGGGGGCTGGATGGTCCGGATCGCCCGGCAGGGGCAGTCTTTCCGGAATTGCCCGGCCTTGTTGCGGCGGCGCCCTGCGGTCCGCTTGACCGACGGCGCCGCGCAGGGAGCGGAAGCGGCCGGCCTGGCAGCCGGGCATTCGTCGCTTGCACCGGCGCGTCACTTGGTGTCACGTGAGACTGAAATTGATCGGGACCCGGATTGCATGACACCTAGATACGCGCAACGAATGGACAAGGTTCAGCCCTCTGCCATCGGTGAACTGTTGGCCCTGGGCGCGGACCCTTCGATCATTTCCTTTGGCGGAGGCTATCCTGATGCGACACTGTTTCCCGCCGAGCAGCTGGACGCGGTGTTCCATGAGATCATCCGGGAGGCCGGCGGGGCCGCGATGCAATATGCCCCCTCCAATGGCCTTCCGCATCTGCGCGACCAGATTGCCGGGCTGATGACGGCGGATGGCATGGCCTGCACCGGCGATGATGTCCTGATCCTGCAAGGATCGCAGCAGGGCCTCGACTTCGCGGCGCGGATGTTGATTGACCCCGGTGATGTGATCGTCACCGAAGACCCTACCTTTCTGGGCGCGTTGATCGCGTTCGAACCCAGTCAGCCGGACTATGCCGTGGTCCCGGTGGACACCGACGGGATGCAAACCGAGGCCCTGCGGGAAATTCTTGAGGCCAACCCAAGGGCCCGGATGATATATACCATTCCGGATTTCCAGAACCCGACCGGTGTGACGCTCTCGCTCGCTCGGCGAAAGGAATTGATTGCGCTCGCCAACCGCCATGACCTGATCGTCCTGGAAGATACGCCCTACCGCCAGATCCGGTTCGAGGGTCGGCACCTGCCCACGCTCAAATCGCTGGATACCGAGGGACGGGTCATTCACCTGGGCAGCTTTTCAAAGGTTCTCGTGCCGGGTCTGCGCATTGGCTGGGCGGTGGCGGCCCCGGAACTGCTGGCGCGCATGGGGCTGTTGAAGGTTGCTGCCGACACCCAGACGTCAACGCTGAACATGGCCGCTGCGAGCCTGTTTCTGGATCGCTATGACCTTGCGGCCCATATCGCCACCCTGCGCGAAGCCTATGCCCGCAAGAAAGAGGTAATGCTGGACGCCATTCGCCAATATTTCCCGCAAGACATCACCGCCACCGATCCCGACGGCGGACTGTTCACCTGGCTCACCTTTGACGAGGGTTTTGACGCCACGGCCTTCATGCGTGAAGTGGCCTTGCCGCAGGCGCGTGTCGCCTATGTGCCCGGTGCGACGTTCTTTCCGCTGACCCCGCGCGCCAACCACGCCCGGCTGAACTTCTCGGCGCAGTCGCTGGACAATATCCGGACCGGGATCTCGGCCCTTGGCAAAGCCTTGCACGCCAACCCTTCGCTTTGAACCCGGGCCCCATGCCCATCACCCGGTGCGCCCCACCCGCTTTCGACCTGTCACAAGCCGACGTGGCCCGTCACGGTCTGCCCAAACTCCGGGGCAACCGATTTCGGTACCCGGCGGTTATGGTCGCAGGTGCTTTTACGCCTGACCGTGTGTGCCGGACTGGAGTCCATTCGTCGCTCCAAGTGACAGTTAACACTCAGACGACAAACAGTTTTGGGAGAAGTTGGTGCGGTCGAGAAGACTCGAACTTCCACGGGAGTTACCCCACAGCGACCTCAACGCTGCGCGTCTACCAATTCCGCCACGACCGCACTGCCCTGACTTGGTGAGGCGCGTCTTAGCGAAACCGAAACGGGATGTGAAGAGGAAATACGCGCGTCGGGGTGGCAAATGTTGGCATCCTTTGCATATTCATGCTCTTGTCGCCATTAGCCGGTGCAACCGTCCGATCGCTGGACGGTTGCATCGGCACAACGCTTCGCGAGGGTCGCGGCCCGCGTCAGTCCTGTGTCTGCCTGGCTTGCGAGAACACCTCTGCCGCCTTGGACGCGAAACCCGGAAGGCCCTGACCCTGTGTGCTCGCCGGTTCGGGCGACACCGATCGAGTGGTCGCGCCGTGGCTGTTCATCATCATCGCCGCCTTTTGGATCAGGCTGGCGCGTTCGGGTTGACCGGGCGCGAAAACCGGAGTCGCCCGACTGGCGGCCTCGTACCAGTCTATCGTCATTTCCGGGCGGTGCGCCACTCCGATGCCGGTGGCCAGGTGATGGCCGATCATCTCGCCATAGGCGTCGAGACCGACTGCCGCGAGGACCAGTGCCGAGCCGACGGCGATGTCCATGTCGTCGGTTCGATAGCCTACGGAGAGACAGATTTTTGCCGTGGCGCCAAGCTGATCGGCGCCCATGCCGGTTTCTTCCGTGAAGCTTGCCGTTCGGCGAAGCGTCTCGGCGCGCGGGAAATCGGCGATATCCCTCGTGTATGGCTTGACGAGTGCCCCGAAATCCCTGCACTGGGCCGCGATTTCGGACTCCGAGAAGCCCTTGATCGCGGCGATCATCGTCTCGCCCTGTTCCATGGCATAGCTGCGGGCGAGGCAGAACTGTTCGCCCAATGCCTGTTCGGCGTCAACAAGCGTGTCCGCTTTGATGAAGCCACCGTTCGACGAGGTGACCAGTCCAACCTTTGCGCAGAAGGAGGCCAGAGATGCCGGTCGTGTCGGTTCGGTGGCCGTGGCGAAACTTGGAAACGCGGGTTTGCCTTCATCCTCGGCGGATGCCAGTTGCGAAGAGAAAGCAGGAGCGTTGGGCGTTGAAGCCTCGGAGCGATCGGGAAGCGTGTCTTGCGTCGAAGCGTCTGGCGCGGCCCCTGCCATTTGTGGCTGGTTGGGCTGTTGCTCGCTGATCCGGCAATCGCCCTGCTGGCAGGTGAACATTGCGGGTGTGGCATCGACGGCCTGAAAATCATTGCGCACATACCCGTCGGGCGTGGACGCGAAGACCCGGACCACACAGGATCTGTCATTGCACCAGAACCCCGAACCCGTGACCGACGTGTCGAGAAGGTAATCGGTTCTGCCGTCATTGTTCATGTCGGCCAGTTGAATGAAGCCTGCGCGCGAAAGCAGTTGTTGCGGTTCGACATTCGCATTGCGTGCAATCTCGAACACGGCGGCCGAGACCCGGGGGGGCAGGCCCCCGATGGTGTCTTCCCTGTAGCCGGCGGTGGATCCGTTGGCGATCTGGTCGCGGGTTTCGAGCAGCAGACCCCGGAGCCCCTGCGGGTGGGTTGAAACGGTCCGCGTCACAGCGCCGCCGCCGAGTTGCGCTCTCTGGAACGACGTGACGAGGATGGTGCGTTCAAGCTCGGTCAATTTGCCGGTAACCGGGAATTGCATGAAAGCCTGGTATTGCGAGATCCCTGCCCGCGAGCGACTCCCGAGAACGCCATCGGTGGAACCGACGTTCCAGGAGAAATGATTGAGCGCGCTTTGCACCTCGCGGTTCTGCTCGCGTTGGGAGGACGATACGGCCGGCCGCGTGGTGCGATAGACCCGTTGCTTGGATCGGTTGTTCTTGGCGGCTTCGTTCATCAGCGCGCCACCGATGATCCCCCCCACGAGCCCACCGACGAGGCCGTTATCGGCCATGAGCCGCCCCGTTGTTCCGGTTATCAGGGTGGCTGACAAAATGGCGACCATGAAGTGCTTGGAAAACATGATTTCCTCCCCCGAGCCTTGCGAATTGCATGTTCTGCCCTGCATCGCAAACCTGCTGCAAATTTGAACTTGATCGTCGGGAAACGGTCCCGATGCGCGAAAAATCCGGGTATTCAATTCATTTCAGTATGAATTCGTCTCGCGCATCGGGCAAGGAAAAACTGACCCAAGGGAAGGGAAACGATCAGGCGCGCCCGAGCAGCAAGCGGATGTGATCCGGTCGCCGCAGCCCCCAGATCAGTGCAATCACGCCGGTCATGGCAAGTGCCGTTCCGAAGCCGCCCACCGGGGTCGTGGGAAACAGGATCGCGTTCATGATCCGCCCGGGCAGCAGGGTGAAGAGGCCGGGGATGCCCATGCCGAAGACGTAGAGCGACAGCATCGTGCGGCGGTGATCGGCGACCCGCCCTGCCCGGATATGGCCAATGCCCACCCAGAGCAGAACCAGCGCGGCGGCTGAGAGGGCGTGAATCGGGCTGAACGGGCCAAGGATTCTGATCGTGTAGATGAAAAAGGAACTCAGTGCCGTCACCGCCATTGCCGTCACCCAGATATAGCCCAGCGTGCGGTGCAGCCGGTCGCGCCGCCGCCGCATCAGCGCTACTGGCCCGATGGCCAGCGCCGCGAGGGCGGTGACGATGTGCAACTGCACCACCAGAGAGGTATCGAAAAACGGCGTCAGGGTCATGTCATTGTCCTTTCTGTTTGATATGTCCGAGGTGATGGGGCGGTCATCGCCCGCACGCTGGCCCTGCTCAAATATCGGTGTGCCGAACAACGGAGGAAATTCGTGAAACCCGGGGCAACGCAATTCGCGCTTCGTGAAACACGTGCCTTTCTTACCCGGGGACGGGTGCTGGCGGGGCTGGTTGCGGCAATCCTGATTCTGGCGGTGTCGGGGCCGTTCGGCACCATCGACATCCTTGGCCCGCTGGCGCGGGCGGGCTATTGGGGAGCGCTTGTGGTGCTGACCTTTTCGGCCGGGGTGTTGACCGATCGGCTGTGCGATCAATGGATCAAGAGGGCCCGGCTGCGCGCGGTCCTATCCATTGTAGTCACCGGCGCGCTGGCGACGCTGATCGTGCTTTTGCTCAATGCCTTTGTGTTTGGCTGGTCGCCCTTCGATATGGCGTCACGCTGGCTGCTGATCCTGCAAATTCTTTTGGTCGCGCTCGTCGTGGCGACGGGGCTTTATGCCTTGGCGGCGGGAGAGTCCGGCGGGGCCGATCAGGCCGGTGCACCCCCGCCCCTGCTCGACCGGCTGCCGCTCGACAAGCGGGGGATGCTCGTGTCAATTTCGGTGCAGGATCACTATGTCGAGGTGGTCACGACACGGGGAAATGCGTTGGTGTTGATGCGCCTGACGGATGCGATGCGCGAGGCTGGCGAGGGAGCAGGAATTCGGGTGCATCGCTCGCACTGGGTCGCGACGGATCAGGTACAGGCTGCAAGGCGCGAGGGTGAACGCGCGATCCTGACCATGACCGGCGGTCACGAGATCCCGGTCAGCCGCACTTACCTGCCCGTGATCCGTGATGCGGGCCTTTTGCCACGTGGGAGAGAGATCACATGACAAGCGATCCGCTGCGCATCGACATCGTTTCGGACGTGGTCTGCCCCTGGTGCATCATCGGATATCGCCAACTGGACCGGGCGATCCGCGACAGTGGAGTCGCGGTGACGATCCTGTGGCACCCGTTCGAACTCAATCCGGACATGCCGCCCGAAGGGCAGGACCTGCGCGCGCACATGGCCGAGAAATACGGCAGCACCGCGCAAGAGAGTGCGCAGGCGCGCGACAGGCTCACCCGGCTGGGGGCGGAGCTCGGGTTCGCTTTCAACTTTTCGGACGAGAGCCGGATGGTGAATACCTTTCGTGCCCACCAGCTGATCGAATGGGCCGAGACGCAGGGGCGCCAGACCGAGATGCAGCTGGCCTTGTTCCGGGCGCATTTCACCGATGCGCGGGATGTGTCGGACATGGACACGCTGGCGGCAATTGCGGGCGAGATCGGGCTCGATCCGGCGGATGCGCGCGAGGCACTGAAAACCGGGCGCTTTGCCCCCGAGGTGCGCACGATTCAGCGGTTCTGGGCCGAAAAGGGTATTCGCGGGGTGCCGGCGATGGTGTTCGACCTTCAGCACCTGGTGACCGGGGCGCAAGGTGTGGAGACCTATGGCGCGTTGTTGACCCGCCTTTCAGCCGATCGCGCAGGTTAGATCACAGGGTGTGCCCTTCGCACCTTTGCGCCAGCGAACAGGTGGTCCATGTGGTCGCGCGGCGGACACCGGTTCAGGCGAGGCGGCCGGGCCAGATGAGCGGCTGTGCGACTTCGCCGGAGGGCGCGATCTCAGTGGATCGGATCAGGTCGAGAAACCGGTTCTGGAAAGCGGCACAGATCGGGCTTGGGTTGCCGTTTCGCCGCAAGACAAAGCCGACTGTCCGCCGCGCCGCGGGATCATCCAGCGCCAGTGCGCGCAGGTCGCCATCTATGGTGCGTGTGGCAAGGGCCGGCAGGATCGTCGCACCGGCCCCGGCGCGCACGAGCGCAAGGAGAGAGATGACATTGCGTGCGCTGAGCGTAGACGCTTGATGCGGTCCGCTGTGTTCGAGGTCGTAAAACCCGGTCGTCGATTTGTTGCTGATGAGTTGATGTTCCTGCAGATCCGCCTGCTTCAAGGGTGTTGCCGCGCGGGCAAGCGGATGGTCCTTGCGGCAGACCAATCGGAACGGGTCGTGGAACAGGGGGATGAAGTGCAGGTCCGAGCGGGCATGAGGCTCGCCGCCGATGCCGAGTTCGACTGCCCCGGTTTCGACCAGCGTGTGCATGCTCGTGCTGTCGGTATCGAGCAACTCGATCTGGATTCCGGAGTGAACCTCCAGCATCTCTGTCAGGACCGGCGGCAGGAGCTGTGCCGCAACGGACGGCACGGCAGCGATCCTAAGGGCACCTTCCCGGCCGGCAGCGATCGCTGCGATGCGTTCGGTGGTGCGATCGTGTTCGCGCAGCAGCTCCCTAGCCAGTTTGCGCACCTCTTGGCCAAGCACCGTCAGGGTGTGCTTGCGGTCGGTTTCGAACAGCGGTGCGCCCAGTTCCGATTCGAGTTGCTTGAGCGTCATCGAGACGGCCGAGACCGTCCGGCCAAGGGCTTTGGCGGCATCGCGGATGTTTCCGCAATCCGCCACTGCGACAAAAACACGAAGGGCGTGGGATCGTATCATGAAGACGTGTTTCAACAAAACTGAAGTAAATTACATTTTAATTTGTTTGATCTGAATAATCCATGGCTCTTACACTCCATCCCGGGGGTGTTGCATGACAGACATGAGACTGACGCTGGACCAGGTCGAAGAGCTTGCTCTTGAAGCGCTGGTCAGCGCTGGTGCGTCGCGGAAGCAGGCCGTCCCGGTTGCGCGTTCGACGCGCCTGGCCGAGCGGGACGGGATACGCAGCCACGGATTGATGTATATCCCAGTTTATGCCGAGCATCTGCGCTGCGGGAAGGTTCTGGGCGCTGCCATCCCGACGGTTTCGCACCCGCGCCCCGGTGCGATCCGTGTCGATGCTGCGTATGGGTTTGCCCATGCTGCGATTGATGGTGGCTGGCCCGTGTTCGACGCAGCCGTACGCGAACAGGGTGTCGCGGCGATGGCGGTGTCGCGGTCCTATAATTGCGGTGTCCTGGGACATCATGCAGAACGGTTGGCCGAGGCCGGCTTGGTGGGGTTGTGCTTTACCAATGCGCCTGCCTCCATGGCGCCGACCGGGGGCACGAAGGCGGTGATCGGCACGAACCCGTTCGCGCTGGCGGTGCCCGACGGATCGGGCGGGGCACGTCTCGTGATAGATCAATCCGCAAGCGCCATTGCGAAATCCGAGATCATCCTGCGGGCGCGCAAGGGGGAGGCGATCGAGCCGGGCTGGGCGCTGGATGCCGATGGCAACCCGACCGAAGACGCCGAAGCCGCGTTGGCCGGCTCGATGCGGCCCGTGGGTGGACAAAAGGGTTTTGGCTTGGGCCTGACGGTCGAGATCTTTGCCGCTGCGCTTTCAGGGGGCAACCTGGGGATGGAGGCCAGCCCCTTTTCCGGGCCCAAGGGCGGGCCACCGGGCACGGGGCAGTTTTTCATCGGCTTCGATCCGGGCGCGTTTTCCGGTGACGGGTTCGGCACGGCGATGGCGCAGCTGGCCGAGGCGATCACGGATCAGGAGGGCGCGCGCCTGCCCGGTGCGCGCCGCGCGGCCAACCGTGCGCAGACCCTGCGCGAGGGTGTCGTGGTGGATGCGGCGCTGATGGACAGGATCAAAACCGCCTGAGCGCGGGAAGGAAGAACATGACATTGGAAACCCGCAATTACATCGCAGGCGAATGGCGTGACGGGGTGGCAGCGGTCGAAAACCGCAACCCGTCGGACCTGGCGGACGTGATCGGGCATTTCGCGCAAGCCGACGAGGCGCAGCTTGACGATGCCTTGACTGCCGCGCATCGCGCACAGGCCGAATGGGGGGCCACCGGCCCGCAAAAGCGCCATGACGTTCTGATGGCGATCGGCACCGAGTTGATGGTGCGGGCCGAGGAGATCGGGGCGCTGATTGCGCGCGAGGAAGGCAAGCCCCTGGGCGAAGGCAAGGGCGAAGCCTATCGCGCGGGTCAGTTCTTTACCTATTTCGCGGCGGAAGCCCTGCGGCAAATGGGTCAGACAGCCGACAGCGTGCGCCCCGAAATCGAGATCGACGTGCGCCGCGAACCCGTGGGTGTGGTCACGATCATCAGCCCGTGGAATTTTCCCGTGGCCACGCCGGCCTGGAAAATCGCGCCGGCGCTGGCCTTTGGCAATGCCGTGATCTGGAAACCCGCGAACCAGACGCCGGCCAGCGCCGCGGCATTGACCGGGATCATCGCGAAACAGGATTTGCCCGTCGGGCTCTTCAACCTCGTTATGGGGCCGGGTCGCGCGGTCGGGCAGGCACTGGCACAAAGCGCGGCTGTGGACGCGATCAGCTTTACCGGCTCGGTTCCCGTGGGGCGCGGGATCGCGGCGGCGGCCATACCCAACATGACCAAGCTCCAGATGGAAATGGGGTCCAAGAACCCGATGGTGATTATGGAGGATTGCGACCTTGACCTGGCCGTGGCCCATGCCGCCAACGCGGCTTTTGGCGGGACGGGGCAGAAATGCACCGCCGCCAGCCGCCTTGTCGTGCATGAGCGTATCCATGATGCCTTTGTCGAACGGCTGGTCGAGGCGACGCGGGCCTTGAAGGTCGGTCATGCGCTGGAAGAGGGCACGCAGATCGGGCCGGTGGTCAGCGCGGATCAGCTTGCCGCCAATCTCGATTATATCGAGACCGGCAAGCAAGAGGGCGCGGAATTGCTTTGCGGGGGCACCCGGCTGGAGCGCGCGACCGAAGGGTATTACATGGCCCCGGCCGTGTTCGCGGGCACGCGCAACGGGATGCGCATCAACCGCGAGGAAATGTTTGCGCCGATCACCTGTGTCATCAAGGCGGGCAGCTATGACGAGGCGTTGCACCTTGCCAATGATACCGAGTTCGGCCTGGCCGCCGGCATCATGACCCGCGATCTGGCGCGCGCCACGCATTTCCGCCGCCATGCGCGGGCGGGCTGTGTCATGGTCAACCTGCCAACCGCCGGAACCGATTACCACGTCCCCTTTGGCGGGCGCGGCGCGTCGAGTTATGGCCCGCGCGAACAGGGTCGCGCGGCCGAGGAATTCTATACCATCGTCAAGACATCCTATATCCATTCGGGGGTTCCCGCATGACCCCACGTATCGACGCGCTGCAATATGCCAACTGGTCAGAAAGGATCTTTCGCCAGATGCGCGCGGGCGGTGTCGACGCGGTACATGTGACCATAGCCTATCACGAGAATTTCCGCGAGACGGTGCTGAACATCGAATCCTGGAATCGCTGGTTCGAGCGATTTCCAGAACTGATCGTTCAGGGGTTCGCCGCCGAGGACATAGACCTTGCCCGCCAGACCGGGCGCACCGCGATCTTCCTTGGTGCACAGAACCCGTCCTGCATCGAGGATGACATCGGCCTTGTGGAGGTGCTGCACCGCCTTGGCCTGCGCTTCATGCAACTCACTTATAACAACCAGTCCTTGCTGGCCTCGGGATGTTACGAGGCAGAGGACACGGGGCTTACCCGGATGGGGCGCGAGGTCGTCGCCGAAATGAACCGCGTGGGGATGGTCATCGACATGAGCCATTCGGGCGAACGCTCGACCCTGGATGCCATCGCGCATTCCACGCGCCCCATCGCGATCACGCATGCCAATCCCGCCGGCTGGCACCCGGCGCTGCGCAACAAATCCGATCGCGTTCTGCACGCATTGGCGGAGAGTGGCGGGATGCTGGGCTTTTCCGCTTATCCGCACCATCTGCGCGGCGGCAGTGATTGCACCTTGGCGGAGTTCTGCGAAATGGTCGCCCGCACTGCGGACCTGATGGGCGTGTCACGGATCGGGATCGGCACCGACCTGTGCCAGGATCAGCCCGACAGCGTGGTGGACTGGATGCGCTCGGGTCGCTGGACCAAGGCCCGCGATTATGGTGAAGGCGGCGCCGACAATCCCGGTTTTCCGCCGATGCCCGAATGGTTTCGCGACAATCGCGATTTCGGGCGGATCGAGACGGGGCTGCGCGAGGTGGGCTTCTCGGTCGAAGATGTGGCCGCGATCATGGGCGGGAACTGGGCGCGCTACTTTGCCCAGAGTTTCGGAAATTTGAATCACGGTCGCCGGGAGGCGGCCCAGTGACCTGCGCAGGGCTGAATCCGATGCCGCAGGCGCGGACCTTCCGGCGCGATCCCGACGATGTCATGCGCCTTGCCCGCATGGGGTGCAGTCATCCGACGCGGCTTTCATTCCTGCGCCAGTTGTTGCGCCGGATGCAAAGCGAAGGCTGGGGTTTTGACCGGCCGGTTTGGGATATCGACGCGCAGGGCGTGGGGCGCGCGGTCTATCGCGCCGTCGGGCCCGTGCGGACCTACAGCCTTGTCGCCTTTGCCCATGACCTGCCCGACCACCAACGGTCCGACCGGGTGATCGCGACGGCATGGGATGCGACGTTCGCGCTTTTTGATGGCACGCCGGACGCTGATGACCTCGACCGGCTGGCGGTCAACGTGCCTTTGCAGGAGGCCGGGCGTGTCACGCCAAACGAGCTGTCTCTGAGCCGTGCCAATCGTTCCGTGCGTCTTTTCGATCATGTGGTCGAGAGCTTGGCCCGCGAGCAACAGCCCAATGCGGACATGCTGTTGGAGACCGGGTATCTCATGCGCACCACGGCTGTTTATGGCTCGGGCAAGTTCGGCGCGGCGGATCGCGCCGCGATTGTCGAACGCCCCGAGATGCGCGCACCCTTCCAGGCCGAGATGCTGTCGGTCTGGCTTACGCGATCCTTCACAGTCGATCTGGTCGAGCATCTGGCCCGTGCGCGTGGTGGCGCCAATGCGGCGCGGCTGGCACCGGAACTCAAGCGTGGGCTGGGCGTCGGCAACTCCACGGGACTCGGGATGGCGCCGTTCCTGGTCCGTCATCCTGTCCTGCTCAACAACTGGATGCTGGCGCGGGAAGAGGCACTGGCCCGGGTGCGAGCGCAGGAAGTCGTTGGCGAGGCCGAATTCGCCGGGTTCCTTGAGGCCTTGCGTGCTGCGCAGGATAATGCCTTGCTCTGGGCAAGCGCACACCCGATCCAGCGCGCGAAACTGGCCGATCTGCGCGACGGTCTTGCGCGGACAATGGCCCATGTCACCGAACGATGGGACCGTTGTTCGACGCACCCGTGGGACAATCTCTGGCGCTGGGGGCAGACCAGCCTTTCGCTGGAAGGGCAGGAGGCGCTGCTCGCTGCCATGCTGGAGCCGCATGGCGATCTGATCGACGGCCTGGGCGATTGCATGGACGCCGATGAAGAGGCGCATTTCCCGATTGACGGGGCCATGCGGGTCGGGGATCTGCGTGCCATACTCAGAACGCATTACGCTTGGGCACTGGATGTCGATTTCGAAGCGCGCGCCAATACTGCGCGGTTCTGGTATATCTCCGAGGACAAGCTCGAACCGCGGCTGGGCGAACGCTTTGATGAACCGGGGGCCGAGCGCGAACTGCCGCTGGACACCGGGCGGCAGGCAGCGGCGCTCTGGCGCGCACTTGAGGGAAAGCCGGGCGACATGCCCGTTGCACATCTCATTCTGGCCCATCCCGAGCATCGTCCGGCCCTGCGCCGCGCGCAGATCATCGGGCGTCACCCGTTTGCCGAAATCCGTGACAACCTGATCGCTGCGGATATGCTGCCGATCGACCTCTTGCGATGCAAGCTGGCGTTTTTCGGGGCAACACGGTTCGATCCGCGCTCGGACCGCTGGGTGCGGATCAGCCTGTTTCAGGGCGCGCCCTATCCCGAGATGATGACCGGGAGGGTGCGAGATGCCTGACTGCGCCGCTGTGGAGATGCACGAAGCAACGCAGGTTCTGCACCTGTCGTTGTCCGAGATCGGTGCACTGTCACTGCGGGCCATTCGCGGCGCGGGTCGGACATGGGGCGAAGCCGAGGAGGGGGCCGCGGCCGCTTGCTGGCTTGCCCGGGCCGGGCTGGACTGGGCAAATGCGCTGATCGGTATTCTGTCACGCCCCGCCAGCGCGCCGGGTTGTCCGTTGCGCGCGGGCATGGCGATCGCGGACTCCTCGGGGCTGTCCGACGGTGCAAGCCATCGCGGGCAGAGGTTTTCCGAACTGTGCCATCCAGGCTTTCTCTTACCCTTTTGCGCTTATGCGGCTGCCCGCTCCGGGCAGACCCTGCGGTTGAACTGGAAGGGCGCAAAGGCGGTCATCGCTCCGGGCGAGGCCCCGACCATGACAGGTGACATGGACGCGGTCGGCCCGCTGGCGGTGCGCCTTGAGCCGCATGCCCCAACCGGAACTGCAAGATCGTGTTGGCCCCGGGTCCATCTCGGGACGGTCGAGCCCGGCCAATACGCCGCTCTCAACGCCTTGATGCTGCGCATCACCGTGCCAACCTCGGCGGATTCCTTGGCCGGGGCAGGTGCACGGGGAAGCGACAATGACTGACTTTTGCAGCAAGAAAACGACGAAACCATCCACTTGAAAGGGAGATTGACAATGAAACGAACACTTATCGCCACGGCCTTTGCCGGGCTTGCCTTGCCGACCGTCGCGCTTGCCGATTGCGGGCGTGTCTCGGTAGCAGAAATGAATTGGGCGTCGGGGCAGATCATCACGCGGATCACCGAGTTCCTGATGACACAGGGTTATGATTGTGACGTGACGGTCGTGCCGTCGGCGACAACAACGGCGATCACGTCGCTGGCCGAAAACAACGAGCCCGATATCGTGCCCGAACTCTGGGTCAACTCGGCGCCCGCCTATTTCCGGCTCAACGAGGAGGGCAAGGTGCTCAAGGCTGCCGATGTCTTTGCCGAAGGCGGCAGCGAGAACTGGTGGGTGCCCGACTATCTGGTCGAGGAGCATCCCGAACTGGCCACGATCGAAGGCGTACTGGAAAATCCCGAACTGGTGGGCGGGCGTTTCCACAACTGCCCAGACGGCTGGGGTTGCCGGATCGCCAATGACAACCTCGTGGAGGCGTTCGATTTCGAGGGCCACGGTATCGAGGTGTTCAACCACGGCTCGGGCGATACGCTGCCCGCCTCGATGGCCTCGGCCTACGAGAACAAGGAACCGTGGTTTGGCTACTATTGGGGGCCGACCGCCATTCTGGGCCGCTATGACATGGTCGCGGTGGACATGGGGCCGCATGATCCCGAAATCCATGAATGCAACCAGACGCAGGATTGCGAGACTCCGGGCAAATCGGCCTACCCGGCGGCGCCGGTGCTGACCGTTGTGACCGCGGATTTCGCCGAGCGCAACCCGGACATCTTCGAGTTGGTGAGCAATATCTCCTTCGGTACGCAGGAGTTGAGCAACCTGCTGGCATGGCAGGCGGATAACAGCGCCTCTGCAGAAGAGGCCGCTGTCTATTTCCTGACCCAGAACAAGGATACCTGGATGGATTGGGTGAACGACGAGGCCGGCGAGAAGCTGGGCGCGATCATCCAGTAGACCATACCCCGGGACGGGGCTGCGCGGCCCCGTTTGCCCAACAAACAAGACCAGGCCCGTCAAGGGCCGCGCAGGGAGAGCCGGGACATGGCGACATATGATTTCATCTTTGACGGTCTGGGCCTGCGGGAATGGTGCGACAAGGATGCCACTGCCGGCCCGATGAGCATGGCCGACTTGCTGGCACAGGGGTCCGGCAAGGGCGCGGACGGAGGCACAGACGCAGGGGGCGGGTCCTCCGGCGTCTCGCTTTGGGAGTTGCCCTTCCCCTCTCTCGATGCCCTCAACAAGGCCTGTCCGGCGGTTGCCCGCACGCGTGACGTGACCAAGGGCGTCGAAAGCGGGTTTCTCGACATCAAGGACTCGCTGAAGGTTGTGCTCGACCCGGTCACCCAGCCGCTGAGCTGGTTTCTTGAAGGCGCGCTCTACACGTTTCAGACTGCGCCATGGTTCATCATGATCCCGCTCTTGCTTGCGGTGGTCTATTTCGCGTCCAAATCGTTCAAGCTCGTCAGCTTCGTGGCCCTCTCGATCTTCTTTCTGGCGTTTATCGACCACTATAATTTCGCGATGCAGACGCTCGCGATCATCTTTGTCTGCGCGCTGTTGTGCGTGCTCCTGGGCGTGCCGATCGGCATTGCGATGTCGCGCAGCGACACGCTGCAGCGCATGACGATCCCGGTTCTCGACATGCTCCAGACGCTGCCGCCTTTCGTGTACCTCATTCCTCTGATCTTCCTGTTCTCCGTGACCGAACCGAAGCTTTATGGCATTGCCATCATCCTTTACGCGATCGTTCCGGTGATCCGGCTGACCGATCTCGGGATACGGCTGGTCGACAAGGAGGTGATCGAGGCAGCCGACGCGTTCGGCATGACCGACCGGCAAAAACTCTACAGGGTGCAGATCCCGCTGGCGCTGCCCAATATCATGGCGGGTGTGAACCAGACCATCATGATGAGCCTTGCGATGGTGGTGATCGCCTCGCTCGTGTCGGCGCCGGGCCTCGGCGTGCTGGTGCTGCGCGGCATCCGCAACCTCGAACTTGGCGTCGGCCTGATCGCGGGCCTTGGCATCGTGCTTCTGGCGGTCATCCTCGACCGGGTGACCAAGGCGGCACTGGCCCGCGTCAATGCCGCAAGTGCGGTGCAGAGAAACTCATGAACGGGGCCGCGGCGATGGAAAAGACCGTCAAACTCTCGATCCGCAATCTCTACAAGATTTTCGGACCCGATCCGCGGCGCGCGCTCGAACAGGTCCGCGCCGGCGTGGACAAGCCGGAACTGTGGGAAAAGTATCGCCATGTGCTGGGTTTGCAGGACATCAACGTCGACATGAAAAACGGCGAGATCACGGTCATCATGGGGCTGTCGGGATCTGGCAAATCGACACTGATCCGGCATGTCAATCGCCTGATCGAACCGACTGTCGGTGAGATCGTTCTCGATGGCGAGAATATCATCGAGTTCGGCGAGGCGCGCCTGCGCGAACTGCGCCGCAAGGAGATGTCGATGGTGTTTCAGCACTTCGCGTTGTTGCCGCACAAGACCGTGCTCGACAATGCGGGGACGGCCCGGTCCGTGCGCGGTGAGGATCGCAGCAGCTATGAGAAAGACGCGCGCGGATGGCTCGAGCGGGTCGGTCTGGGCGGACAGGAAGGGCAATACCCGCATCAGCTTTCCGGTGGGATGCAGCAGCGTGTGGGCATTGCGCGCGCATTGACCTCGAACGCGCCGATCATGCTGATGGACGAGGCGTTTTCGGCGCTCGATCCGTTGATCCGCACCGACATGCAGGATCTTTTGTTGGAATTGCAGACGGAATTGACCAAGACCATCGTCTTCATCAGTCATGATCTGGACGAGGCACTCAAACTCGCGGATCACCTTGTGATCCTCAAGGATGGAATGGTTGTTCAGCAGGGCGAGCCGCAGGAGATCCTGCTCAATCCGAATGACCCTTACATCGTGGACTTCATCAGCGACATCAACCGCGCCCGCGTACTTCGGGTGCGGTCGGTCATGGATACCGGCCTTGATGCCGCACCGGCCGTAGCGGGCGCGGTTGATGCCGATGCCACGCTCGAGTCGGTGATCGCCCTGTCCGGGGGGGATACGGCGCTCAGCTATGCGGTGCAGCGCGACGGCGCCCATGTCGGTTATCTGGACATGAAAAAACTTGTCCGTGCCTTGGTGCCGACCGCAGCTGCACGAGACGGCATGCGCAATGCAGGACGCAGGAGCCACGGCTGAAGGGGCCTCTCGCGAGACCTGACGCTCCGGCGGCCGCAGACGGGCAGCCAGTCATCTGATCGCCCAGCCGAACAGGGCTTTTGCTTGCCCCTGAACGCGCGCGTGCTATCCCATGGTCATGGTAGAGTGGAAAATCACCGACGGGTTGACCGACTACGAGGAAGCGCTGCGATTCATGGAGGCGCGGGTCGCCGCGATCGCGTCGGGCGAAGCGGAGGAATGCATCTGGCTGCTGGAGCATCCGCCGCTCTACACCGCGGGAACGTCGGCGCGGCGCGAAGATCTGACAGATCCAGGTCGATTTCCGGTTTTCGAGGCGCGGCGGGGCGGGCAATACACCTATCACGGTCCTGGCCAGCGTGTGGTTTACGTAATGCTTGACGTGGGCCGACGTGGCCATGACGTGCGCTTTTTCGTGGGCCAGCTTGAGCAGTGGGTGATCGCGACGCTCGATCAGTTCAACATCCGCGGCGAGATCCGCCCAGGTCGTGTGGGCGTATGGGTTCCCCGGCCTGAGAAACCGGCCCTGCCCGATGGCACCTCGCGCGAGGACAAGATCGCAGCAATCGGTATTCGCCTACGCAAGTGGATCAGCTTTCACGGCATTTCGATCAATGTCGATCCCGATCTGGAGCATTTCTCGGGCATCGTGCCCTGTGGTATCATCGGCCATGGAGTGACCAGCCTTGTAGATCTTGGCCTGCCGGTGACGATGGAGGACCTCGACAACGCGCTCTTACGCACTTTCCAACAGGTGTTCGAGGGCGCCGGGCCGGGATGAGGCACTTGCCCTGCAAGGTTGGCTCTGCGACAATTGATCCGAAGAGCCGCGCTTGCCAGGGAGCGGCGCAAGGTTATATCCAAGTTTGAACGCCATCGATGTCGAAACGAAACGAGGTAAAAATGAAAACGCTTCTGACCGCTACCGCCTCTCTCCTTGCCCTTGCTGCCCCGGCTTTCGCCGAAGGCGACGCGGCGAAGGGTGAAAAGGAATTCAACAAGTGCAAGTCCTGCCACATGATCGAGACCGATGACGGCGAAACCATCGTCCGCGGTGGTCGCACCGGCCCGAACCTTTATGGTATCGTCGGGCGCGTGGCCGGCACGGTGGACGGGTTCCGCTATGGCAAGGGCCTCGAAGCCGCGGCCGAGGCCGAATTCGTCTGGACCGAAGAAGAGATGGCCGAATACATGACTGACCCGCGCAAATGGCTCGATGGGCAAGGGTTCCCGAACCAGTCGAAAATGACGTTCAAGCTGCGCAAGGGGCAAGAGGACGTGGCAGCCTACCTGGCCACCTTTTCGGAAACCGACGGCGAGGGTTGATCGGCCCGAAAGGCCCGCGCGTCAAGGAAACATGGAAAACGGGGGGTGCAAGCCTCCCGTTTTTTGTTCGAGTGCGCGTTTCGATCCGGGTGCTTTTGCGTGAAGCTGAAACGCTCCGGATCGTGCCGACTTGCCTTGAGGCCGCGCCCTGAACAGAGGGGGTGCGACAAAATTATTTGATCTGGATCAATTTGACCCGTTGCCCCGACCCGCCCCGCATTTTAAAAACAGAATGAGACCAAGGCGCGGAATACAGATTTCGCACGTCCGAGACATTCAACAGGAGGCACCGCAGCATGGCAGACGCAGCCATCCACGGGCACGAACATGAAGACAACCGCGGCTTCTTCACCCGCTGGTTCATGTCGACCAACCACAAGGACATCGGGATTCTCTACCTGATCGTCTCGGCCCTCGTGGGCCTGATCGCCGTCGTTTTCACCATTTTCATGCGGCTCGAACTGATGCACCCGGGCGTACAGTACATGTGCCTTGAAGGGTTGTATCTGTTCTCGACTCCCGAGACCTGCACGCCGAACGGGCACCTTTGGAACGTCCTGATCACCTATCACGGTGTCCTGATGATGTTCTTCGTGGTGATTCCGGCGCTGTTCGGTGGCTTCGGCAACTATTTCATGCCGCTCCAGATCGGTGCGCCGGACATGGCATTCCCGAGGATGAACAACCTGTCATTCTGGATGTATGTCGCCGGTGTTGCTCTCGGCATTGCCTCGATGTTCAGTCCCGGCGGCAACGGGCAGCTTGGTTCCGGCGTGGGTTGGGTGCTTTACCCGCCGCTGTCTACGCTCGAAGGCGGCATGTCGATGGACCTTGCGATCTTTGCCGTCCACGTCTCGGGGGCAAGCTCGATCCTTGGTGCGATCAACATGATCACCACCTTTCTCAACATGCGTGCCCCGGGCATGACGCTGTTCAAGGTGCCGCTTTTCTCTTGGTCGATCTTCGTGACCGCGTGGCTCATCCTGCTGGCGCTGCCGGTGCTGGCCGGGGCCATCACCATGCTGTTGACCGACCGAAATTTCGGGACGACCTTCTTTGACCCCGCGGGCGGTGGCGACCCGGTCCTTTACCAACACATCCTGTGGTTCTTTGGACATCCCGAAGTGTATATCGTGATCCTGCCGGGCTTTGGGATTGTCAGCCACGTCTTTGCCACCTTCTCGCGAAAGCCGATCTTCGGCTATCTGCCCATGGTCTGGGCGCTGATCGCGATCGGGGCGCTGGGTTTCGTGGTCTGGGCGCACCATATGTACACGGTTGGCATGTCGCTGACCCAGCAGAGCTATTTCATGCTCGCCACGATGGTGATCGCGGTGCCCACCGGCATCAAGATTTTCTCGTGGATCGCGACGATGTGGGGCGGCAGCCTTGAGTTCAAGACGCCGATGCTCTTTTCGCTGGGCTTCCTCGTACTCTTCACCATCGGTGGCGTGACGGGCATCGTGCTGGCGCAGGCCGGCGTGGACCGCGCCTATCACGACACCTACTATGTCGTGGCGCATTTCCACTATACCATGTCGATGGGGGCGGCCTTTACCATCTTTGCCGGGATATACTTCTATTTCGGCAAGATGACTGGACGCCAATATCCCGAGTTCTGGGGCAAGGTGCACTTCTGGCTGTTTTTCATCGGCGTGAACCTGACATTCTTCCCGCAGCACTTCCTCGGGCGTCAGGGCATGCCGCGCCGCTATATCGACTATCCAGAGGCATTCGCCTATTGGAACTATGTGTCGAGCTGGGGCGCGCTCCTGAGCTTTGCATCTTTCGTCCTGTTCTTCGGAATCGTGTTCTACGCGCTCTTCCGCGGCGCCAAGGTGACCGAGAACAACTACTGGAACGAATACGCCGACACGCTCGAATGGACGCTGCCTTCGCCTCCGCCTGAGCACACGTTCGAGCAGCTTCCCAAGCGTGAAGACTGGGACAAGAGCCATGCGCACTAGTGGCAGGTAACTCCTCCGAAGAGGGCCTCGGGACGATCCGGGGCCCTTTTCCATTCCACCCCTTTTCGCCCGCTCTGTACGGGCCGACAGATCAGGATCAGGAATGCCGCATCGCTGGACCCACGGCCCCGACGGAGAGCACGAGGTGGTCCTCTGGCCCCACCGGTCGCTGCCGCGCCGGGGCTTTGCCGCGATCATCCTCATGGCCTTTCTGCTCGCCACCGTGCCGCTTTACGGGCTTTTGGGCACCATGGTTCTGTGGGGCCTCTTGCCCTTCATGCTCCTGGTCGTGGGGGGGCTTTGGTGGGCGCTTGAGCACACATACAAGACCGCCGAGATGCGCGAGACGCTGACCATCACGCCCGATCTAACGCGGCTTGTCCATCAACCGGTGAAAGGCGAGATTCTGACGTGGGAATGCAACACCTACTGGACCCGCGCCCATAGCCACGCCAGTGGGGGGCCGGTCGAATTCTATCTCACCCTCACCGGGAACGGTCGCGAGGTGGAACTCGGCCGCTTCCTGACGGAAAAGGAACGAAAGGTGCTGATCGGTGAGTTGCAATCAGCCTTGCGAGAGATGCGTGATTCCTGAGCAAACCACCCATGTTTCCGATGGTTTCCCAAGACTCGACGCTGGCCAGGGCTTCCCGCGCAAAAGCGAGAGCTTTTTGGGGAGGTGATTCCGCAGTAAGCTGAATCGCAACCCTTGACGATACGAGCATTGACATGCGGTTCTTCGGTTATTGCCTCGCGGCGTTTCTTGCCGTCATGGCCCAAGGCAGCGGGCCGGCGGCTGAAACAAGTGCCCCGGATACGAGGAACGGATTATTTTCGTCCCACGTACTTCAGGGCCTTCTAGGCAATCACATCAAGAATGAGCACGACAAGGGGCCCCGCGCGACCAAAGTCCCGCCACGCCCCCCCGTTTCAAAGGTTTCGACCACCCAGGCACAGACAATGCTGAACGACCTCGGATTCGATGCCGGGGTGCCCGATGGGATCGCCGGGCCCAGGACCCGCGCCGCGGTGATCCGGTTTCAGCAAGCGGCCCGGCTGCCCGGAACCGGCAAGCTGGACCCGCGCACGGTGCATGTCTTGATGGGCGCCCACCGGATCCTGAAGGCCCAGCCCGGCCTTGCCCCGGACGAAGCGACGCGCCGCGCCATTCCGGGAACCGATAGCACGAGACCTTTCACCGCAGCGTCCGCGCAAGCCAGCATCACACCGGTCCGCCGTTTTGCCCATGCTGATGAATACCCGCCGGAGCGTTATCGCGGTTACGGCCTGATCGTGTTCAAATCCGGTGTCAGCAGTTTTGACCGCGAACGACACCGGTTCTTCTGTGAGGCGTATATGACCTCGATCCTGCATGTGCGCGCGATCGGCAAGGATGAACCGAACCAGTTCGTGACGATCTGGCCACTCAAATCCCCTGCCACGGCGCGGGCCCTGAACGGCCGCTGGCGGGAACCTGCGTCCTCGATCTGCAATATCGCGATCGACGACTACGACAATGTGCTTGCGGCAAAAGCCATAGAGGCCGCCAAGAAGGCGGGGTTCGACGAACAAGGTGCCGGCCCGTTCCTCCTGGGTTGGCTGCCGGGCGCGAAATACGGTCAGGCCGATGCTCTCATCCTCACGCTCGATCTCAGCCATGTCGAGGATTACGAAATGGCACAATCCCTTTTCCAGGATTGGAAATACGACATACAGAGTGATCCCGACCTGCTCAAACCCGGGTTCCGCCTGGAAAAGCTGCGCCGCAAGGTTCGGCGCTGGAGCGATACGAGGGGGCCTGGACTTTTCTCGGTCGTCTGGAGAGGTTGACGATGGATCTGGCGCGCCTCATTGGACGGTCCGGCATTGCGGGTGCCCTGGTTGGCCTGGTTTTCGCAACCTGGGTCAACCCGGCGACCAATCAGGGATTTGCCTTGCTGGTCGTCATCTGCGTGCTGGCCGCGATCATCATGTCGACGGGCCTGTCCGTAGCGATGCATGCCTACGCGCGCTTGCGTTT
This sequence comes from Aquicoccus sp., assembly GCF_041686535.1. NCBI lineage: Bacteria > Pseudomonadati > Pseudomonadota > Alphaproteobacteria > Rhodobacterales > Paracoccaceae > Aquicoccus > Aquicoccus sp. The sequence goes on from NZ_JAWLDS010000015.1 coordinate 38,330, forward strand.
TCGTCCGGGTCGCAATGCCTCGGTCGGAAACGGGCAGCCGGACGAACAGGCACCGGAAAAAGCACCTTCCAGTGACCCGCTGGTCGCGGAGGTCACACCTCTCGAGCGAGCACCCGCGCAACCAGCACCCCCGGACACGCCCGCGACGCTTTCCGATGACGACGGCGATACCGCTACCGCCGACCTCGATGATCGTGACAGCGGCAAAGCTTGATCACACCGCCATGCCCGGTGCCTTCAACAGCTCAACACCGTTGATCTTCCACGCGCCGTCCTGCTCGATCATCTGGTATTCCAGCAGGTGCAACGCGCCGCTTGCGTCGCGGATGCGCACCCTTTGCCTGAGCTGGCCGTCTTTCATCCGCAGTTCGAGAAACTCGACCTCGCCCGCGCGCCAGACCATGGGATAGCCATGTTGCACCATGTGGCCGAATACCTGCGGATTGCGGAAAATGCGCTGGATTGTCGGGCTGGCGAATTCGAAGGCCCGCTCGACGTTGTCGGCGCGGAAGGCTTCGATCTGGCGGGTGATGACGTTTTCGACGGCCATGTTGCGGGCTTCATCCGCGTTCGCGTCACGCGTTGACATGCCGACAACGATCAGGATGGCAAGAATGATCTGTTTCATCTGTTGTTCCCCCTGTTTGACCATCGTTACGCAGGGACAGGGGGAACGGATCATTCCCACGTTGCGCAGGTTTCATGACGCAGCGTGAGGCAGGGTTTTCACAGGATGCGTCAGGGGCGTTTCCGGCCCGGGCACGGATTAGCCGAGTTCGCCCGAAAGTGCCTTTTCGATCAGCGTACGGGTTTCCTCGACGCCGTAAAGCGCGATGAAACCCCCGAAACGCGGGCCCTGGCTGGCGCCGAGGCAGACCTCGTAGATCGCCTTGAACCAGTCGCGCAAGGGTTCGAAGCCGTGATTCTTGCCCACTGCGAAGACGATGGATTGCAGGAATTCCTCGTCTTCGAAATCCGCTTCGGGCAGGGGCGCGTCATTGCCCATTGCGGCATTCTTGCGCGCAATCTCGTCGAGTGCCAGCGCCGGATCGCCCAGCGCCGCCGCCAGCGCCGCCAGCGCGGCGCGTTCCTTGTCATCCGGCGCACGATAGACTTTCTCGGGCTTCACGAAATCGTTGAAATACCGCACCGCGTAGCCCGCCGCTGCGTCGAGGCCGGGATGGGTTTCAGGGGTGGCGTCAGGGGCGTATTTGGTGATGAAGCCCCAAAGCACCTCCTTGTCCTCGGCGCTGGACGCGCTGGCGAGGTTCAGGAGCATCGAGAACGGCACCACCATGTCGGATTCGGGCACATTGCCGTTGTGGATGTGATGCACGGGGTTCATCGCTTTCTGGGCCCAGTCCTGGCCGGGATAGGCGCGCAACTGTTGGTGATACTCGTCCATCGCTCGCGGGATCACGTCGAAATAGAGCCGCTTGGCCGTCTTGGGCTTTTGATACATGAAATACGAAAGGCTTTCGGTACTGGCATAAGACAGCCATTCGTCGATCGAGATACCGTTGCCAGAGGATTTGGAAATCTTCTGCCCCTTGTCGTCAAGGAACAGCTCGTAAGTGAAATGCTCCGGGGGCTTGGCGCCCAGGATCGAGCAGATCCGGTCATAGATCGGCGTGTTGGTCGAATGGTCCTTGCCATACATCTCGAAATCGACACCCAGCGCCGCCCAGCGCGCACCGAAATCGGGCTTCCATTGCAGCTTCACGTTGCCACCGGTCACAGGCAGGGTCCATTCACGGCCCTCTTCGTCATCGAAGGTGATCTCGCCCCTGGTCCCGTTCACATGCTTAATCGACACATAGAGCACCCGACCGGTTTCCGGGTGAATGGGCAGGAAGATCGAATAGGTCTGCCGGCGTTCCTCGCGCAGGGATTTCAGCATCACCTGCATCACGTCGTCATAGCGTTCGGCGGCGCGCAACAGCACCGTGTCGAACTGGCCCGATTTGTAGAACTCGGTGGCCGAATAGAAATCGTAGTCGAACCCGAACGTGTCGAGAAACCGGCGCAGCATGGCATTGTTGTGCGCGCCGAAGCTGTCATGCGTGCCGAACGGGTCTGGCACCGAGGTCAGCGGCTTTTGCAGATGCTCGGCCAGCGCCTCGCGGTTGGGCACGTTGCCCGGAATCTTGCGCATCCCGTCTAGATCGTCGGAAAAGCAGATGAGCCGTGTCGGGATGTCGCTGATTGTCTCGAATGCGTGGCGGATCATCGTGGTGCGCAGAACCTCGCCAAAGGTGCCGATATGCGGCAGGCCAGAGGGGCCGTAACCCGTCTCGAAGAGAACATATCCCTTTTCTGGCGGCGCCTTCTCGTAGCGTTTGAGCAGGCGGCGGGCCTCTTCATAGGGCCAGGCTTTGCTGTTCATCGCGGCGTCACGCAGATCGGACATATCATTTCTCCAGATGCCTCCGCGCCCCATGCGCGGAAACTCGGGCGTTTCCTAATGTCTTTCAAGGTTCAGCGGAAGAGCGAGTTTGCATGGTTCCTCGCATCGGCCACAAGTTGGGCATGGGAAAACGGCCTGTTGCACGATACGCTCCGGCGCAATATCAACATCGGCGCCCCCAAGCCGCCAAGGAACCCCTGATGAACGACAACATTCCCCATCCGCTTTCGCCGCAGGACTGCCTTGTCGCGGTGATGATCGCGGTGTCCGCTTCGGATGAGAACATCCGCACATCCGAGCTGGTCAAGATCCAGTCGACGGTCAATCATCTGCCGATCTTTGCCGATTATGACACCGATCGGATGAACATCATGGCGCAAACGGTGTTTGATCTTTTCGAGCAAGAAGATGGGCTTGACGCGCTTTTCGGCCTTATCCGCGACAACCTGCCCGCCCGCCTGAACGAGACCGCCTATGCGCTGGCCTGTGATGTCGCCGCCGCCGACGGCACCTTGGGCGACGAAGAACTGCGCCTGCTGGAAGAAATCCGCTATGAGCTTGACATCGACAGGCTCTACGCCGCGGCCATCGAACGTGGCGCACGGGCGAGGCATATGACAGTCTGAACCGATGTGGATTAGTCTTGGTCTTCTATGGTTTCTGGCCGTTGCGGCCGGGGCAGCGTTTGCCGATCAGATCGACCGGCTTGGTGAGCCGGCCAGCGCGGGTTGCGTATGCCTGCACCTTGAACACGCGGAATGGCTCTATGAACTGGTCCTGGAAGACGGTCGGGAAAATGTGCTGATCGCGATCACACGCTGAGTCTGGCTGTGCCATAGGGGAAACGATTCTTTCGTGAAGATGCGGAATGCCTGTTGCACGAGTGCCGGGATGCGCGTCACGCGCCGTAAAGCGTTGCCCAGCGTTCGATAAGCCTTTGCTGCAACGTCTTTGCCCGCATGTTCCATCCCCGTGCGCCGGGTGGCCTTGCACCGTTGCCGGCCCGCTCGCGCCGACCGACATCAGCCGCCAGGATCGCAAAGGCGAGGTCCCCGCCCCCAGATGCAGAAGCATAGCCCGCGAGGCCGCTCACGAAATACAATGTGCCCGTCTTGGCCAGCACCTTGATCGGGTGGGATTTGTCGACGCGTCCATTGTCGTCCCTCATGTCGAAGGGCTTGAGTATCGGTTTGAGTGTCTTGCTGCGATGTACACGCGCCAGCGCCAGCGCCATATCCTCGGCCGTCATCCGCGATCTTTCGCTGAGGCCGGAGTGATCGACAAGCGCAACGCGTGCCATGTCCAGAGTTTCGGCGGCCCAGTTGTTCATTTCCCTGGCGCTGTGGCCGAGTCCACCCACACGTCCTTTTCGCTGAGCCGTTGACGCCATTCCGACCATCTCGGCGGTCAGGTTGTTCGAGTATTTCAACATGTCGCGCAGGATGACCGGCAGTTCCGGGCTGACATGCCGCGCCACCACTGTCCCACCTGGAAGATCGCCGCGCTTGCGCGGCTCGGGCAAGTCGATGTCATGGCCGCGCGCAAAACCGCGCAGGACCTCGCCGGCGTAGAGTTCCGGTTGGCGCACCGGTAGCCAGCGCGCGCCCCCGTTGCCCAGTGCGCCGCTTGCCACGGTCCAGTGGTCAATGCCATCCTTCTCGGCATAGGTATAGACGGGCGTGCGGCGGTTCACGACCTGCATGCGCGCGACCTGCACCTCGGGCCGGTAGCGGTCGCTGCGCGCATCCATGTGCACTTTCCAGCCATTGCTGTTGCGCTTCCATTCGAAATAGACGCGGTTGTAGTTGAGGCTAAGCCCCGAGATCGCCGGGTTGTATCCGGCATGATCGGGTTGTGTCCGGTCAATCGCGGGGACAAGAGGCAAGGCTCCGCCCCAGACATGAAACCCGCCTGTGACTTCGCGCAGGCCGCCGGCCTTGAGTTGCGCTGCCATATCGGCCAGGGCATTGGTGTCGAGGGTCGGATCGCCCCCGCCCGCCAACACCAGATCACCTTTTAGAACCCCGTTGTGAATCGGCCCGGTCGCGACAAGCCGTGTGAGAAAGCGATGCTTTGGCCCAAGAGTGTCAATCGCGTAAAGTGCGGTTGCGGCCTTGCTCACGCTTGCAGGCGGCTGCGAGAGGCCAGCGTCATGCCCTTCGAGCATCTGGCCGGTACGGGTATCGACGACTGCAAAGCTTACACGGCCACCGAGCTGCGCCGCCTCAATCAGCGCCGCCGCCCCGGGCACCGAGGTCTTGCTGGCCACCTTGGCCGTCGTCGCGACCCCGCCCGGCCGAGGCATTGGCCGCAATGACTGTCCCGGGGCCTCGGCCAGCACAGGTCCTGCCGTCAGCCCGGCAAGTGCACCGCTCAGAAATCCCCGTCTTGAAAACCGTGACACCATGATTGCGAATTAACCTCTGGTCTGGGCGCCGCACAATTCACAATTCGCGGGATCACCGTTCCCGACGTTCAATTCATGGGCCAATCCGACCATGATGGTACCAGCACGGTCAAGCCCCCTTGGCGTCGCGCGTCGCCCATTGTCCCTTGGCGCGAATATCGCTCGATGAGACATCGACCATTGGCACGTTCACGAAACACCAGCGCGGCGCGGGACCATGGGCCAGCAACCTGCTTTCAAAGCCACGCAGCCGCGCGTAGCGATAGATATCGGCCGCCTTGGCGTTGCGGGCCGCTATCCGTTGCCCGGGCCGGGCCAGCACGCCCACCGGCACGTGGTCCATGATCCAGCGCCAATCCTGCCATTGATCGAACTGCGCGAGGTTGTCCGCCCCCATCAGCCAGACGAACCGCACCCCCGGACAGGCCCGCGTCAGCGCCCGCAAGGTCTGGGCGGTGTATCGCGTGCCCGCCCGCATCTCGAAATCGCTGATCCTGACCCGCGGGTGATCCATCACCGCACGCGCCCTCGCCATCCGTTGACCCATCGGCGCCGGTCCGCGCGCCTTGAGCGGATTGCCCGGGCTGACCAGCCACCACAATTCGTCCAGCGCAAAGCGCTTGAGCGCCTCGCGGCTGATATGCGCATGGCCCTCATGGGCCGGGTCGAACGACCCGCCGAGAAGCCCGATCACCCGACCGGGTTGCATATATGGCAATCCCTTTTTCATTCGCGCGTTTGTGACCTCCACCCCGACCCCTGTCAACGCGCAACGCTAACCGGGGCGAGCGTTCCCCGCTTTATCTGGAAGTAACATCTCGGGGTAGCGACCAGACGCCTTGCGCATTGCCTTGGGGGCAGAGCTTCCTTCCCGCCTTTGACGGATTGCCCCGGCATCGCTGCATTGCCCCTGTCGGCGCAACCGACTATCTAGGCCGTCAACAGACCCAAACCGCGCAAGGACGACGAGAATGGCAGCCTATCAATACGTCTATCACATGCAGGACGTCTCCAAGACCTATCCCGGTGGCAAGAAATGCTTCGAGAATATCCACCTCAACTTCCTGCCCGGGGTGAAGATCGGTGTCGTGGGGGTCAACGGGGCCGGCAAATCGACCCTGCTCAAGATCATGGCCGGGCTCGACACGGATTTCTCGGGCGAGGCCTGGGCGGCGCAGGGCGCGCGTGTGGGCTACCTTCCGCAGGAACCCGAGCTTGATCCTGACCTTGACGTGCGCGGCAACGTGATGCTGGGCGTGGCCGAGAAGAAGGCCAAGCTTGACCGGTTCAACGAACTGGCGATGAACTACTCGGACGAGACCGCCGACGAGATGGCCCAGCTTCAGGACGAGATCGACAGCCAGAACCTGTGGGATCTCGATGCCCAGATCGACGTGTCGATGGAGGCGCTGCGCTGTCCGCCGGACGATGCCGACGTGAGCACGCTTTCGGGCGGTGAGAAGCGCCGCGTGGCACTGTGCAAGCTGCTGCTGGAGCAGCCCGACATGTTGTTGCTTGATGAGCCGACCAACCACCTCGACGCCGAGACCATCGCATGGCTGCAACAGCACCTCATCGACTACAAGGGCACGATCCTGATCGTCACCCATGACCGGTATTTCCTAGATGACATCACTGGCTGGATCCTTGAACTCGACCGTGGCCGGGGCATTCCCTACGAGGGCAACTATTCCGCCTGGCTCGAACAGAAGGCCAAGCGGCTCGAACAGGAGGCGCGCGAGGACAAGTCCAAGCAAAAGACGCTCGAACGCGAGTTGGAATGGATGCGCCAGTCGCCCAGGGCGCGGCAGGCCAAGCAGAAGGCCCGGATCAACGCCTATAACGACCTTGCCAACCAATCCGAGCGTGAGAAACTCAACCGCGCCCAGATCATCATCCCCAATGGCAAGCGGCTCGGCTCACGGGTGATCGAGGTTGACGGCCTGTCAAAACACATGGGCGACAAGCTCTTGATCGAGGATCTGAACTTTGCGCTGCCACCGGGCGGCATTGTCGGGGTGATCGGCCCCAACGGTGCGGGTAAAACCACGCTTTTCCGTATGCTCACCGGGCAGGAACAGCCCGACAATGGCAGTATCGAATACGGTGACACGGTCGAGCTTAGCTATGTCGATCAGACCCGCGACGCACTGCCTGACGACAAGACCGTGTGGGAGGTGATCTCGAACGGGCAGGACATCATCCAGCTGGGCGATGCCGAGATGAATTCGCGCGCCTATTGCTCGGCCTTCAATTTCAAGGGCGGCGATCAGCAGAAGAAAGTCAACCTTTTGTCGGGTGGGGAGCGCAACAGGGTGCATATGGCACGCCTGTTGAAATCAGGTGGCAACGTGCTTTTGCTCGACGAGCCGACCAACGATCTCGATGTTGAAACCCTGCGCGCGCTTGAGGATGCGCTTGTCGATTTCGCAGGCTGTGCGGTGGTGATCAGCCACGACCGCTTTTTCCTCGACCGCATCTGCACGCATATCCTCGCTTTCGAGGGTGATGCCCATGTCGAATGGTTCGAGGGCAATTTCGAGGATTACGAGGAAGACAAGAAGCGGCGGCTGGGGCCGGATGCGCTGGAGCCGAAGCGGATCAAGCACAAGAAGTTTGCGAGGTGAGGGCTTCGTCGTACCTGAACGGGTTTGTGCCAACGACCGTGAAACCTCTTCCAGGAAATTGCGGCGACCTCGGGGAAAGGTCGCCGCGGAACGTCTGAAACAGGGAATCGGAAATTGCGGTCAGGGTGCCACCGACAGGTGACAGGGATGTGACGGATATCCGGGGTATGGGTGGGCCGTGCCGCGACGCAACGGCATTTGCATGCGCCCTTTACTCTCGGTCAGGCGGGGCTTCTACTTTGGCCGAGACGCATTGAGAGGAGAGGAATCCAAGATGGAAATGAATCTGGGGATGCGCGAGGAGCATATGCCGCTTCTCGAAAAGGTGCGCGACATGATCCGCAACGAGGTCATGCCGCTGGAGGAGGAATACCACGCCGAGATCGGCAAGGGCGACCGCTGGCAATATACCGACCGCCAGCGCGAGATTCTCGAAAGCCTGAAGGCGAAGGCCAGAGAGCGGGGCCTGTGGAATTTCTGGCTCACCGACAGTGAGCGCGGGTTCGGCCTCAAGACCGTGGAATACGCCTATTTCGCCGAGGAAATGGGCAAAACGCCGCTGGGCGCCGAGGTGTTCAACTGTTCCGCCCCTGACACCGGCAACATGGAGGTTCTGGAACGCTACGGCGCCGACTGGATGAAGGAAAAATGGCTCAAGCCGTTGCTTGCGGGCGAGATCCGGTCGGCCTACCTGATGACCGAGCCGGATGTGGCGAGTTCTGACGCGACCAACATCTCGATGTCCTGCGTGCGTGACGGCGATGAGTATGTCCTCAACGGCGAGAAATGGTGGTCCTCGGGAGCGGGCGATCCCCGTTGTGCGATCTACATCACGATGGTCAAGACCGGCACGAATGATATGCCAAAGCACCAGCAGCATTCGATGATCCTTGTTCCGGCCGATACGCCGGGTATCGAGGTGCTGCGCCCTTTGCAGGTCTATGGTCATGACGATGCACCGCACGGTCACATGCATATCCGCTTTACCGATGTGCGGGTGCCAGCCGACCACATGATCCTCGGTGAGGGCCGGGGATTCGAGATTGCGCAGGGGCGTCTTGGCCCGGGGCGTATTCACCACTGCATGCGTGCCATCGGGCAGGCCGAAGCGGCGCTGGAGCGAATGTGCAAGCGGTCGCTGGAGCGTGAAGCCTTTGGCAAGCCGATCGCGCATCTGGGCGCGAATTACGACATCATCGCCAATGCGCGGATGGAGATCGAACAGGCGCGGTTATTGTGCCTCAAGGCCGCGTGGATGATGGACCAGGGCGATGCGCGCGCCGCGGCGCCTTGGATCTCGATGATCAAGGTGGTCGCACCACTGACGGCGTTGCAGGTCATCGACGAGGCCGTGCAGATCCATGGTGGTGGTGGTGTCAGCCAGGACACGCCGCTGGCCATTGCATGGACACAGGTGCGCACACTGCGTCTTGCCGACGGGCCGGATGCGGTGCATCGCCGCCAGGTGGCACGCAAGGAATTGCGGCAATACACCCAGCAGAAGGTCTGAAGATCGGGCTGGATGATCGCTTGAAAAAGAAACGGCGCCCTGCGATCGGGGCGCCGTATTCAGTTGATGTCATGGGGTGTCACTCGCCCGCGTAGCGTGCGTCGGGACGGTAGGAGATGCTGTCAGACGCGGTAAAGCGCCCGCCCTTGAGCTTGATGATCTTGCCTTCGCGCAGAAGCTGGCCAAAGCTGCGCAACCCGTCTTCCCGACTGAAATCGTCTTTCTCGACCTCGCGCACATGGGTCATGAGCTGCGGGCGCGAGAATTGTTCGCGACGCTCCACGAAGGAAAGATAGGCCGCTGCTGCTTCGAGAAGTTCGGGCAGGCTCGTTGCACCGACGCTTTCGGCATAATCGGCGAAATCGCTCGCCGCCGCTGCCTCGGCATTTGCCGGTGCGGAGACCTGCACTCGCCGCGGCCGCACGGGAGCTGATTTCGTCTCTTCCAGATCAACCCGTTGCTCGGCGACCAGTTTGAGCGGGGCCGGGCGTGCGGTTTCGGGACGGCGCGGGCGGCTGCCCTGATCACGGGTCTGCGGGCGACGCGGACGCACCACGCTGGCGAGATCGTCGCGATAGACCTCGGAGTCCGGGCCTTCGCCTGCCAGGTCTCCGCCTGCGCCGATCTCGGCCTTGTTGGCTTCCACGGCGGCGCGCAGATGGGCGATGGCGTTGCGGCGCCCGCGGCCTGTTTCCTCATTGAGATGGGCGTCAGTTTCTTCAAAGATACGGCCCATTTCGGATTCGGCATCGGTTCCGGCAAAGGGGGTAAAGGGGGTGGTGCGACCGCTCGTATTGCCAGAATCCTCGTCGTGTTCGTCGCTGACTTCATCCTCGCCGACACTGTTATCCTCATCGGAAAAGAAATTGATGCTGTCTTCGCCCGTTTCGTCTTCGTCCTCATCCTCTTCGTCTTCGAGCTCGTCGATCAGCGAGGCATGATGGTATTCACCTTCGTCCTCGTCTTCTCCATCTTCCGAGGCAGTATCGGTGTGCCCGCTGTCCGTAGACACGGCCAACTCGGCTTCGACGGCAGCCAACTCGCGCAGAAGGTCCGCTTCGTCCTCGGGCGAGAGTTTCGATTCCGCTGTCCTGTCCTCTGACACCACTTCTTCTTCGAGGTTGCCGTCTGCAATCGCGGCTTCGAAATCGGCGCGCTTCATCTTCACAATACGAGCGCGGAGCCGCGGCGTATCGGTTTCGGCGGCCTGTTCGGGTTCGCCCTCCGGACCCGGGGCAGTGGATTCGGCTTCGATCTCACCGGTGGTTTCCACGGGCGTCTCATCGGATGCGTGCAGATCGGCTTCGGTCTCGTTGTCGACTATATCAAAGGCGCGTGCTTCATCCTCGGTTTCGTAGAAAAGGTCCTCGTTGTCTTCGTCGGGAGAGTCGAAGCGCGACAGCAGGGACGAGATCGTGTCATTCTCGTCGGCCGCCTCGTCGTCGCCTTCGCTTGTGTCCGCCCGCTCCATCTCGACTTCGTCGTCAATTTCCAGCGCCGCATTTATGTCGTCATGGGTCTCGGAGATGAAATCGTCGGCGTGCTCGTCCTCGGAATAGGCGACAGTAGGCGTTTCCGCGGTCTCGGCCTGGGATACGACGGCACGGATGCGCTGAAGCTTTGCTGCCACGCTCTCGATATCGGAACCTGCGGACGGGATCGGTGCGTGAGTCGCAGCTTCGGGTTGCTCGGCGGTTTCGCCTTCCTCCTCGGTCTCGTCAGGCATGTCATCGGTCGCAGGTGCGCGCATGTCGTCCGGTTCGGCAACCTCGGGCTGGGCTGTGCTATCGGCGATATTCTCGTTTTCTTGCGGCTCGCCTTGGGCAAAATCGTCGCCTGTGGAGGCCATTTCTTCGGCCTGATCCGTTTCCTTGATCAGATCCGATGCTTCCTCCGAGGCGGCGTTCTCATCTGCATCTTCATCTTCCGCAAAGGTGCCTGCAGCCGATGCGGTCGTCGGGGTGCTACCGGGATCGGCGCGCAGGACGATCCTGTTCTGTTCGAAATGAGCATTGACACGGCGGGCAATCTCGCGCTCGGCGATCCTTGCCAGCATTTCGGCGTCCGGTGTCGGTGGCTCCGCGCCGAAATAGCGGTCATCGGAGGCGAGATCGCGAAAATATTCGGCGATGGCTTTCATGGTTCCGAAAGAATCGTCGAAACCTTCCAACGTGCACGAAAACGTGCCGTAGGAAACTGTCAGGATCTTGCTCGTGTTAACCATTGTGATGCTCGCCCAAAGATGTGTTAATTGGCTAAAGTTTTAACCTCCCTACAGAGACGAAAGCCGCCCGAATCTTGGATGTTTACAGTATCATTTCGTGACGAGAATGTGATCTGTTTCCTCAATGGGAGGTAAATCTATAGTGAACGCGGCAATTGTTGACGAAAGCGGTCCGGTCACGCTGATCGGTTGCGGAAGCGTGAAGGGATCCGTTCTGCGCCGTGCGATTGTTCAGGCTCCGGTGGTGGTTGCAGCGGATGGGGCCGCCCAAGTAGCGCTTGATCATGGGATCATGCCGGACGCGGTAATCGGCGATTTCGATTCGATTCCCGAAGCGGCGCAAGACTCTATTCCGCAGGCACGCCTATATCGGATCGCCGAACAGGACAGCACCGATTTCGAGAAATGCCTGCGCAACATTCGCGCGCCGTTGGTGATTGGTGTGGGGTTCGGAGGTGGCCGGGTCGATCATCAACTGGCGGCGTTTCACGGGTTGATGCGCCATGCCGACCGGCCTTGTCTGCTTCTGGGAAAGCGCGATCTGGTGTTCATCGTGCCGCCCGCATTTCATTTGTCCCTGCCACAGGGCAGCCGGTTTTCGCTGTTCCCATTGGGCGAGGTGCGGGCCAGGTCGCGTGGCTTGCGCTGGCCGCTGGATGGGATCGCGTTTGCGCCGGGGTCGCGGATTGGCACGTCGAATGCGGTCTCCGGGCCGGTCAAAATCGAGGTCAACGCACCCGCGATGCTGGCTATTCTGCCGGCGCGGACATTGGAGGCCGTGATTGCGGGTCTGACGGCGGACGATGCCGGGCGCTGGCCCTGCGTTCCGTCATCATGATGTAGAGTCCGGACGCGATGGTGACAACGATGCCAGCCATGGCCAGCCCGTTGGGGAAATCGCGAAACACGATCCAGCCCAGAACTGCGGCCACCGGAATCTCGAGATACTGCATCGGGGCAAGCGTGGCAGAGGGCGCATAGCGCAAGGACCATGTCATGAGCAGATGACCCAGCGTGCCCAGAATGCCGATGGCCAGGAGCATCGCCCATTCGGTGGCATCGGGCCGGATCGTATCGAGCAGGCCGGTGCCAAGGCCTCCGAAGAGCCACATCAGCGGGGCCATGAATACGACGGCCATCGCTCCGCTGATGGCCTGAAGCCCGATCGGGTCGGTTTCGCGGGCGATCTTGCGGGTGACGAGAATGAAGAGCGCGAAAACCACCGCAACGCCAAGCGGCAGCACAGCGGGCCAGCCGACAGCAGCAAAGCTGGGCTGGATCACGAGAAGGGTGCCGGAAAAGCCCACGATGCAGGCGAGGAAGCGGCGCCGTCCGACTTCTTCATCCAGAAAGAAGCGCCCCAGCAGCAGCAGGATGAAGGGCATCACAAAGGCGATCGCAATGGCGTCGGCCAGCGGCAGGTATTGCAATGCCGAGACCATCAGGCCGATTCCCAGGATATGCAGGAGGGTCCGCAGCATGACGAAATGCAGGATACGCCCGCGTATCCGCCATGGTCGCAAGCCGAGCATGAGGAAGGGCAGCAGCAGCAGGAATTGTACAAGAAAGCGGATCAACACAAGTTGCCCCACTGGCACCGACTGGCCCAGCAGTTTCGCCACCGCGTCGGCCATCGGCGCCATGATGCAAAATCCGAGCATCAGCGCGATGCCGAGCAGGGGGCGGTCCGTGTTCATGCCGGCACGCTAGGGCCAAATGCGCGGAGGGGCAATCGCGCATGACAGGTAGAATTCCCGTGGAGCATGGACGTGATCCTGTTGCGGTCGTGCCTCAGGGGGCAGGAGGTGGGCGCCGTGCCGGGCGGCCAAGGGCGCGCTCACGGGCAAAGACGTAAAGACCCGACCCCACGATGATGGTGCCGCCCAGCACGGTCAGACCGTCGGGAATGTCGGAAAAAATGTAATAGCCCAGGATCGTGGCGAAGACGATCTCGAGATATTGCAGTGGCGCGATGGTGGCCGCCGGGGCAAACCGCAGCGCGAAGCTGACGAAAAGATGCGAGATGGTCGAGACGATCCCGACGCCAAGCAGCGTCCAGACTGCCAGTCCGCGCGGCCAGACCGGGTCGAGCGCGGCGATGCCTGACCCCTCAAAGCCCCAGAGCAATGGCACGATGAAAAGCATGGCCGCAATGGCGGTATAGCCCTGAAGTGCCAGAGGGTGGGTGCGTTTGGCCATTTGACGGGTCAGAACCATATAGAAGGCGAAACAAAAGGCAGTGACGACGGGCAGGAGGCTGACCGGGCCAAGGTCGGCGAAACTCGGCTGGATCACCAGAAGCGCCCCGAGAAACCCGACGAGGCAGGCGATGATCCGGCGCGGGCCGATCGACTCGCCCAGAAAGAACCCGCCCATCAGCGTCAGGATGAAGGGTTCGACAAAAAAGATGGCAATCGCATTTGCAATCGGCATGAAGCGCAGCGCGGTAAAGAAGCAGCCGGTGGCGACAAGAATCAACAGCGCACGCACGACATGCAGTCCGAGTTCACCGCGCCCCGGGCGGTGCGCATGCCGCATCCAAAGCGCGATGGGCAGCAGCAGAAGCGCCTGGACGCCAAAGCGAGCGGCGAGGATCTGCAGCACCGGCACCTCTTCGGGCGTGGCCTTGGCAAAGCTGTCCATCACCGGGGCGAGGATGGAAAAGCCGATCATGAAGAGAATGCCGAGAATGGTGCGGTCGGTCATGGCTGGCTCGCTTGCAAGGATAGCCCGGCTTAAATGGGAGGATGAGGAGGGTCAATGCCGGCTATGATGAGGGAGATGGCGTCAAGGTTCGCATTTCATGTATCCCCCTTTGCGGGCGGCCCTTCTGCAAGAATGTAGGAGTAAAAGGGCTCAGCTATCCGATTGCCATGCAGATGAAAACGCGTGCAGTTCAGCAATTCGGCACGTTGACGGCCAACCCGCCAAGCGAGGTTTCTTTATACTTTTCGTTCATGTCCAGCCCCGTCTGGCGCATCGTCTCGATCGCGGAATCGAGTGGCACGAAATGGGTGCCGTCGCCGCGCAGGGCGAGCGAAGCGGCCGAGACGGCCTTGATCGCGCCCAGCCCGTTGCGTTCGATGCAGGGCACCTGCACCAGACCCTTGACCGGGTCGCAGGTCATGCCGAGGTGATGTTCCAGCGCGATCTCTGCGGCGTTCTCGACCTGTTCGGGGGTGCCGCCCATCACCGCGCACAGCCCGGCGGCGGCCATGGCGGCGGCGGAGCCGACCTCGGCCTGGCAACCGGCCTCGGCCCCGGAAATCGAGGCGTTGTATTTGACCAGCCCGCCGATGGCGGCGGCGGTGAGCAGGAAATCCTCTATCTTCGATGGTGTGGCGCCAGGCACGTGATCAAGCCAGTAGCGTATGACCGCGGGCATTACCCCCGCCGCGCCGTTGGTGGGGGCGGTGACGACCTGCCCCCCGGCGGCGTTTTCCTCGTTCACGGCCATTGCATAGGTCGAAATCCAGTCATTAATCGTGTGCGGTGCGTTGAGGTTCATGCCGCGTTCGGCTTCGAGCTGTTCGCGGATCGCCTTGGCGCGGCGCTTGACGCGCAGCCCGCCGGGCAACTCGCCCCCGGTGTCGAGACCGCGGGTGATGCAATCATCCATCACCTGCCAGATCCGCGCCGTACCCTTTGCAAGGGATTGAGAGCAGCCGCGCGAAATCTCGTTCTTGCGCTTCATTTCAGCAATGGATTTGCCCGAAATGCGCGCCATGTCGAGCATTTCGGCGGCCGACTTGAACGGGTAGGGGACGGGCGGGCCGGTGTCGGTATCCTTGCCCGCGGCCAGTTCCCTTTCGGTGAGCACGAAGCCGCCGCCGACGGAATAATAGGTCTCTTGCAGGATCACGTCGCCCTGGCCGTCGGTCGCCATCAGGATCATGCCATTGGCATGACCGGGCAGGGCGGGGCCAAAATCGAAGATCAGATCGTCCTTGGGGCGGAAGTTCAGTGTAGGCAGGCCGGGTGGTGTAACCGTGCCGCTGTCGCGAATTGCGGCGAGTGTCTGCTCGGCTCGGTCGTGGTCATAGCTTTCGGGCTGAAACCCGGCGAGGCCCAGAATCGTGGCGCGGTCAGTGGCATGGCCAACGCCGGTAAAGGCCAGCGAGCCATGCAGCGACCCGCGCAACCCCGCGACATCGAAAGGCGCGGCGCGTATCAGGTCGAGAAACCGGCCGGCGGCGACCATCGGCCCCATGGTGTGCGACGAGGACGGGCCGACGCCGATCTTGAACATCTCGAAGACGGAAAGAAACATCTAGGTTGCCGATCCTTCTCGTGGGGTGGCGATCGAGGGCGCGGTGAACGGGGTCGGACCCAACCCCTCGGCACGGATCGCGCGTTTCACGCTGTCGCGCTCTTCGATTCGCGCCGCGAGACGGGCCAGATGCGGCGTTCTTCCAAGCGAGAACCACGCGGTTTCGCCCTCGGGGTAAATCGCCATCCAGCGCAGGCAGGCACAGACGTAAAGGTCGAGCATGGTCAGCGGAATGCCGTTCAACACCGGCGCACAGGTCGCGGCGAACTCATCAAGCCGGGCGAGATGCGTGTCGAGATTGGCCTTGGTCCGGGCGCGTAGTGCGGCTTGGGCCGCTGGATATGAGCCGGCGTATTTGGCTGGGTAGAACAACATGCGAAGGTTGGCATGGAGCGTGTTTGAGGTAAAGAACAACCATTTGAGGAAGGCTGCCCTGTCGGGATCGGTCGGCGCCGGGGCCAGCGCGCCGTGGGTGTCGGCAAGCCACAAAAGAATCGCCCCGGTCTCGAAAATCGGGCCGTGGGGCGTGTCCAGCGTGGGGATCAGCCCGTGCGGGTTGAGTGCGAGATAGTCAGGCGCCGATTGGCCCCCGGCGGCGCGATCGACCAGGGTGGTATCATAGGGTATGGCCAGTTCTTCGAGCGCAAGCCGCACGATGAGTGACGCGTTGTCGGGGGCATAGTAAAGGCGGTAGGTAATCGTCATGCGATAACAATAGGTCAAGCATTGCTCGCGAATGCAAGGAAAGCGGCATTGTGGGCGTGGGCCACGACCCGGCGCTTGTTTACGGTGCGTTTTTACGGTGCGTTAAGGCGAGGCTGAAACAAATGAAGAACACAAGATGCAGGGGAGAGGCCCGAGATGTGGGTCATGTTCTGGGTTGCGGTCTTGGCGGCACAAGGCATGTTGGCGGCTGAGAACGGCGAGCTTCTGGCCCAGCCTGATAGGGTCGATGTGACCGGATCCTGGGCGTTATTGTTCCTTGGCTGGTGCGCCCCTGTCGTTGGATTTTTGCCCCTCGCCTGATCCTGGCAAGTCACCTATAAGGCAGGTGCAACGTCAGGAAAGGGGCTGTCATGGCTGGGGAACTTTCACCGATTGACAAGGCGAAATTCGTGGCGGCAAAGCGCGCCGCCGACATGGTCGAGGACGGAATGCGCGTGGGGCTGGGCACCGGGAGCACGGCGGCCTGGCTGGTGCGTTGCCTTGGCGAGATGGTGCGCGAGGATGGTCTGAAGATCAAAGGCGTACCGACATCGACACGCACAGCGGAGTTGGCCCGCGATGTCGGGATCGAAGTCATCAGTCTCGATGAGGCACGCTGGCTCGACATCACGATCGACGGGGCGGATGAGTTCGACGGCGATCTGAACTTGATCAAGGGCGGCGGCGGTGCGCTGTTGCAGGAAAAGATCGTTGCAACGGCCAGCGACCAGATGGTGGTGATCGCCGATATCGGCAAGGAGGTCGAGACGCTCGGGGCCTTTCCACTTCCGGTCGAGGTGATTCCGTTCGGCTGGCAGACTACCAAGGCGCTGATCGAGGAAACGCTGATCAGCATGGATGTCCTGGGCCGTCAGACCTCACTTCGGATGAATGGCGAAGTCCCCTTCATGACCGATGAGGGAAATCACATCATTGACCTGCATTTGAACCGGATCGGTAATGCGCGGCAACTGGCCATGGTTCTCAACCAGATGCCCGGCGTGGTCGAGAACGGGCTCTTCATTGATATCTGTGATGTGGTGGTCGTGGGATTCGGCGACGGACGGGTGGAATTGCGCGACATCAATGCAGGCACGATCGAAGAGGACAGACTGGATTTCGTCGAAGATGACAATCTCTTCACGGACCTCATGGATTGAAGGTGCGCAGGCGCGGGTTTTCTGCGACAATTCCCCAATCTTGGCGGGCCTGTCCCGAACGGGGTAGACTCCGGGGCCTGATGCAATAGATGTGGTGCTCGTGGCTGGAAAGGTGCGGCAGATGGCATTCGACTATGATCTTTTCGTGATCGGCGGCGGTTCAGGCGGCGTGCGCGCGGCCCGGGTGGCGGCGTCGGAGGCGGGGGCGAAGGTCGCCCTGGCCGAAGAGGACCGCTATGGCGGGACCTGTGTGATCCGTGGCTGTGTTCCCAAGAAGCTCATGGTGTTCGCGAGCGGGTATTCCGCAGCTGTGGAGGATGCCGCCGCCTATGGCTGGACGGTTCATTCCGACGGCTTTGACTGGATGAAGTTCCATGGCAAGCTTGAGGCGGAACTGGACCGGCTGGAAGGGATTTATCGCAAGTTGCTGGCCGGGGCCGGGGTTGAGACCTTCGATGCGCGCGCACGACTGTTGGATGCACATACGGTCGAGCTTTCGACCGGCGAGCGCAAGACGGCGAAGCACATTCTTCTGGCGATGGGCGGGCATCCGGTAAAGGCAGGGATTCCCGGCGAGGAAAATGCCATCACCTCGAACGAGATTTTCCATCTGCCGGAACTGCCCAAATCCCTGCTGATCGTCGGCGGCGGCTATATCGCCTGCGAATTCGCCGGTGTAATGAACGGGCTCGGGGTGAAAACGACCCAGTATTACCGTGGTGCGCAGATCCTGCGCGGATTCGACGAGGAAGCGCGCGGGCTGGTGTCGGAGGAAATGATCCAGAACGGTGTCGAGCTTCACCTTGGAACCAATGTGATCGAGATGGAGAAGACCGAAACCGGCATCCACGTGAAGGCCACAAATGGCGACAAGCGCGAGTTCGACGTGGTGATGTTCGCCACCGGGCGTGCGCCAAACACGGCCGATATGGGACTCGAGCAGATCGGGGTCGAACTTGGGCGCAAGGGCGAGGTCATCGTGGACGACTATGGCCAGACCTCGGTGCCTAGTGTATACGCGGTGGGGGATGTGACCGATCGTGTGAACCTGACGCCGGTTGCCATCCGCGAGGGAATGGCGTTTGTCGAGACCGTGTTCAAGGGCAATCCGACCAAGCCGGATCATGACCTGATCCCGACCGCGATTTTCACGCAACCCGAATTCGGCACGATCGGCATGAGTGAGGAAGAGGCGCGCGATCAGGGGCCGGTCGAGATCTACTGCACCTCGTTCCGGCCGATGCAGTCGCTCTTTGCTGGCCGTGAGGCGCGCGGTCTGATGAAGCTGGTGGTTTGCGCCGAAACGCGGCGGGTGCTGGGTTGTCACATCGTCGCACCGGGTGCAGGCGAGATGATCCAACTGGCCGGCATCGCGGTCAAGATGGGGGCTACGAAAGAGGATTTCGATCGCACCATGGCGGTACATCCGACGATGAGTGAAGAGATGGTGACCATGAGATCGCCCGTTCGGGCGGCTTGAATTTTCCGGCGCATTGCACAGGTATGTTGATGAACCGGTTCGACGCAGAGAGGAAGAGTTGAATGGCAGGACATTCTGGCGGCCCATGGGGCGGCGGAGGAAGTAACGGTAGTGGCGGCGGCAAGGACGACCGCGGCGACCGTGGAGGCGGTGGGCGTCGGCCCGGTGAGGACAAGCCGCAGATTCCCGAGATCGACGAATTGATGAAAAAGGGCCAAGAGCAGTTGCGCGTCCTGATGGGCGGGCGTGGCGGCGGCGATGGCGGGCGCGGCGGCGGTCAGGGCCCGAGCCTTAACCGGGGTTCGATCGGGCTCGGTGTTCTGGTTGTTCTGGCTCTGTGGCTCTATGCAAGTTTTTACACTGTCAAACCCGAGGAACAGTCGGTTGAACTGTTTCTGGGCGAATACTATGCCACGGGCAGCCCAGGTCTGAACTTTGCGCCTTGGCCTGTCGTGTCGGCGGAAGTGGTCAATGTAACGTCGGAGCGGACCGAGAACATCGG